>RGDM01000200.1 GCA_009918675.1 bacterium | reverse complement strand
CATCCCAAGAGGACTTTCCAATGAAGCGGCAACTGAAATGAGACTCCGTGATCCAAAACAGTATTTGGACTTGGCATACCGCGATATGCGCCTGCATACCGAACTTATGGTGGAGATGCAGTCGAAAGGGGCGATTACATTCGATTATGGCAATAATCTCCGCGGACGTGCTTTGGAGGCTGGTTTCGATCGTGCTTTCGATTTTCCTGGTTTCGTGCCTGCCTACATTCGTCCCTTGTTTTGCGAGGGAAAGGGCCCATTTCGATGGGTGGCCTTGTCGGGCGATCCCGATGATATTCGGGTGACCGATGCGCTGCTGAAGGAGCTGTTTCCCGATGATATCGGTCTTCATCGCTGGCTAAATATGGCGTCTGAACGCATCGCATTTCAAGGTCTCCCTGCTAGAATCTGTTGGTTGGGTCAAGGGGCTCGTGAACAAGCGGGCTTGGCGTTCAACCGATTGGTACGCGAAGGAAAGCTGAAAGCACCCATTGTGATTGGTCGTGATCACCTCGATACGGGCTCAGTGGCATCCCCCAATCGAGAAACCGAAGCAATGCTGGATGGCTCGGATGCAGTAGCGGATTGGCCCGTACTGAATGCCTTTGTGAATATTGCGGGGGGGGCCAGTTGGGTGAGCCTCCATCATGGCGGTGGTGTGGGCATGGGTTATTCCATTCATTCAGGAATGGTGATCGTTGCCGATGGTACCGATGAAGCGGAAAGGCGGATCAAGCGGGTTTTAAACAATGACCCGGGCATGGGTGTGATTCGCCATATGGATGCGGGTTATGACATCGCTAAAGATACGGCCAGAAAAAATCGTTTGGATTTGCGCGCGCGCTTGGGTCAATAAGGCGCTTTAATCGGCTGGGGCTGTTGGGTGTTTTGCTACACCAGCAAGCGATATTTATTTTGGTCCAACCCAACGTTCGTCAATTTCTGCGAGCACAGACAGAACCGGTGTTTTCCCAATCTGATCAACATCTCAATCTCCTTAATCCTTCTGCCGCAGGGCATGCCTTTGAAATTCGGGCAGGAATACTTCACAGGAGTAGTTTTGTTCAGCTCAGCAACAGAATGATTTCTACACAAGGAGCTTATTTTGGCATGCCGGTGCAGAAGTTGCAAAGTGCATTTGGAATTAGTCTGATCAATGATCAGATAGGGCTTGTCAGGAATACAAGAATCAACCTCCAGTACAGTTTCTTTAAAAGTTTAGGAAAGCTCCGGATCTCTGCCGGATTGGGCCTTGGGATCATGCAAAGTGCATTCAGGGGAGACCTTGC
>RGDM01000199.1 GCA_009918675.1 bacterium | reverse complement strand
TTTTTTTGCGACTAACGGGTCAACTTCCGCAACCACTCTTTGGTTCTCGGCAGTAGAAAAGAAGACCCTTCCAAATCACACAGTTTGATTGTGTGTCCCTTACTGTTCCTAACAGTATCAGCAGAGACTCGAGTAAACGGTCCCTCAAATCGCACAATGTTTTGGCGACCTGTGTCAGTTCCTAACAGATTTCCACTGTCTGTTATGTAAGCCGCAGTAAGTGAAAACGATGATGACATAATTGCTTGGGCTTGGGCAATTGATTCTACAATCGTGTATAGAATCCGTTAGTTCTTACACAGGTTGCCGCGGACCCTGTCAACTTTTCACCAACGCCAAAAGCTGTTGTTGTGTGTGTTTGTTGTGTTTTGTTGTTTTTGAAAAAGAGGGGTCGTGTTACCATGACCTTGAACTCATCCGATTGGTAGAAGCTGAACATAGCTTCAAAGTTGAGTTCATGATGAGTGCGATATTCACGCATTGTATTGCGCCACTTCAAATCCCACATTTCGTTAGGATAATGAAGTTCTTCCTCACTTTGAATTGCCTCAAGACATTGTGCTTGAAAGCTATCAAGAGTAGTTGCGGTCCAGTTGTCAATAACCGTGTCAACAAATCCGCTAAGAAACCAATACATCTCAATGAGATTAAGAGACGACATTTTGAAGGCTTGAAGACTTGAGTTGATAGAACAATCGTGTGTTCTACCGAGACTGATGATTGGTGATGATTGGGTGAAATCATCAACTTTTTTAGGCAGTGGCAGTGGCAGTGGCAGTGGCAGTGGCAGTGGCAGTGGACACCAGCGCCAAAAAGCCCCTGATTTGACGGTTGTATTCCTTTTGAGATTTGCGATTTTATCTGTTAGTTATGTTCTTTTGTGCCTATGTTCTTTTGTGCCAGAATCGTTTTTTTGACATCTGAAGTTCAAGCGTGATGGCTTCAATTTCTGTATAATTTTGAGCACCACCATACATTTGAACAATTCGTGTTTGTCTATTGTAGAAGAAACTGATAGGTATTTTTCGCAGGTCTGGATGAAACAACAAGCGAAAAATATCTGACTCTGAGTGAATTTTCAAACGGAAATAGCCATATCCAGTACCGAGCAAGTGAAGTTCATATGGTTGAGACATCTTGAAGACTTGAGTTGATAGAACAATCGTGTGTTCTACCGAGACTGATGATTGGTGATGATTGGGTGAAATCATCAACTTTTAGGCAGTGGCAGCGGCAGTGGCAGTGGACACCAGCGCCAAAAAGCCCCTGATTTGACGGTTGTATTCCTTTTGAGATTTGCGATTTTATCTGTTAGTT
>RGDM01000198.1 GCA_009918675.1 bacterium | reverse complement strand
CCACTAGTGTCCGGAGATTTCTTCAAATAAGCTCATTTGAAGGTTTTCAGCTTCGTCAGGCTCTGGTTCAATCGCTTGCAGCAAGTCGATGATTGGCGTGGTCTCAAACAATGTCAGGCTCAAAACTTGGAGCATTGAATGCAAAGAAGCTTCGATTTGAAGCCTCTTTTTGATGATGGCAATCAAAACGTAAGCGCATATGGCGATCCAAATTTGCGTCTTTACGGCGTTCACGCTGTTGCCTACGAATGATTTGATTCGCAGGTGTTGTTTGATCCATTTGAAGAACAACTCAACCTGCCATCGACTCTTGTACAGCGCTGCTACTTGAGTGGCAGCTAATTCAAAGTTGTTCGTGACAAATACAAATTCACGCTGCTGAGTTTGATCAAAAAATTCGATTCTGCGCAGTACATGCTGATAGGTCTTGTGGGTAAATTGACCTGTTAGCAAAATGCAGTCATCTGTGAGGATGCTTGCGTCCTCGGATGCCGTCATTGCACCAGTGACTTGGTACCTCATTTTGCTCTTTGCGCGAGTGACAAAGAAGGCACCGGCATGTGTAAAGCGAAGCAAGCGCTCAAAGTGTACGTAGCCTCTATCCATCACATAAAAACTGCCCGCCTCCAGAGGGAGAACGTCCAAAAATGAGACATCGCTGACCCTTGACGTTGTGATCAAAGCGAAGGATGGAATATTGCCGCGCAAATCAAGTTGTGTATGCAATTTGACACCTGCACGGCCCTTTGTCGCAGGAGCCCATTCGAACAAACTCAGGCACAAATCAATGGTGGTGGAGTCGATGGCGTAGACCGTTTGAGACAGGTCCGAGCCAAGAGATTGCGAGGCGTAAAGTGGCCTGGCGATTCCAATCAAATGCAATGCAAAGTCTTCGAAGAGTTGACTGCTGCGTTTCTCGTTTGCATCAGCAAGTGTTGAGCGCGCGATGTTTCCTCGAAAGCCTGCGTGATAAAGCTTAGATCGCTGCCCGTGTAAACAAGTCACGATGTCGCGCAGGCTTGAGCGCGCGGTTAGTTGCGCGAACATCATGCACAGAAACTGATCCCAATGTGAAAAAGAAAGCGTGGGATAGCGACCTGCGTGGCGAGCAGCAAAGCTGAGAAAAACCGATCGAGGGAGATGCTCGCTGAGTTGAGCGAACACGAGTTTGCCTTGACGCATTCTTGCCTCCCAAAAGGGAGACAGTTTGAAGGGAATGCGAGATGGAATTCAAATAGATTTGGCAGGAAACTCGAAATATATGTTTGAAATCAAGGATTTACATCGATTCAAATAAAAATCTCCGGACACTAGTGG
>RGDM01000197.1 GCA_009918675.1 bacterium | reverse complement strand
TACCACGCCATGCTGGGAATATCATCGTGGATGGAGAGTAATCTCCTAACGCTGAAAGAGGTGGCTGTTGACAGCGGACGCGTCACGAAGAGTGTGGGTGTTGTGAGTGTCTTGGGAACATTGGGCTTATTCTTCCACGTTCTGTGCGGGCAAAGTATCATGTTCGATCTTGTCGAGCGATCCAAAATCGCCAAGAAGTAGAGAAGACAACAATGAACGATGGGCTATTTTAACTTCTTCATGTTTTGTTCTTTATCTTACGTATCTTCGCTGCGTCGTGTTCAATTGAAACACTTTGGATCGATATCCAGTGTGATGTTGTAGAGTTTTTTGAACTCTCGCTGGACAGCGTAGATGGAGGACCTCGTCAGGTGCGTGCTGTAGAACGGGCCGCCGACGTCCGCGGGCGGCTCGAAGCGAAACTTGCGCCTCTTGGTAATGGTGTAGGAAAAGCCCTTGTTCTTGACCGCGTGGAGAAACATTTTGATCTTGTGCGCATCCAAATGTTGTTGACCGCGACCCATCTGAATCAAGCAAAATGCGGCGCAGGCAGAGACGTTGACGCTTCAGAACACGTCGCAAAGATGTCGCAATGTGCAAGAGTATATGGCGACTGACGATTCACAGTGAGAGGGATGCATCAATTTTAGAACGGTCGCGTAGACAATAAAGACGAACACACGACGCGGTTGACACGGCTGACACATGGGTGAAGGAAGTGCGAACCAGTTGCACAAATATCTCGTATCGTACCCGGACACGGAGTCCGCGTCCTTTTCCAAAGACATTGCTTTGCACGCCGAATTCTACCCGGACCGTATGGCTCGCGGCAACGCGAACGTGGCTCGCGGTAGCGCGAACGTGGCTCGCGGTAACGACGACAATGACGAGTCTACGACGTGGTTTCCCCATCAGCGTCTGATTGCCCGATACATCAGCCACCTCACTCTATACGATTCCCTAGGTGTCTTTCACGATGTTGGTACCGGCAAGACTGGCGTTGCCATTGCGGTCATGGAAGGTCTGCGCAAGACAAACAACGTGCGCCGTGTCTTGTTTTTGGCCAACAATGAAACAATCCTTGCAAACCTGCAAAACGAACTCATTCGCAAATCCTCGTCGATCCGTATGGCTGCCGCACGTCGATACCCGTCTTTTCGACGAGATGGCACCAGTGGTCGACAACTGACGCCGCGAGAGTGGAAGTTAGTCTTTTCCCAGGAGCACATTACTTTCGATACGTACGAACAGTTTGCAGCAGACATGGAGAAGCGAAGATCGGCCGGTACGTTGACGGATAAACTCCTTTTTGAACAATA
>RGDM01000196.1 GCA_009918675.1 bacterium | reverse complement strand
AAAAGCACCTCATCGATGCCGTCCAATTTCCGTCCTCTCAAAGGACGTGCGACCAAGATTGTCACGATGTCTTTTTGCAGCAGCTGTACGAGTCGTACCTGATCAAGGACGCCCTCGAGGATTTTACCGTGTCCACTTTCCTCTTGACTGCCTTTCACAAGGTCTTTATGGCTATGCGGCGCAAACTCAACGCGCAGACGCCGGGCCTGTATGACAGGGTACTGAGAGAATGGATCGCCAACACGCAACATGTCTTCTTCCCGGTCAGTCAGCAGAATCGAGACTGGTCGCTGTACAAGAATCCGTACATGATTGCGAATCTGGCCGGCGTCGAGCACGATCCGACGGAGATTTTGTTGGCCGGCAATTTCCTCAAGGCGCTCAACTTTTTCCTCCCGCCCGATCTCGTACGGGTGAGAGACTATGCGTTCAACAACTTGCTCAAACGGGTGCGCGGTTACCGCACCAACCAGTTCCAGCGCAACAAGCAGGAAGCCCAGTCCGGGATCGTCAACTTTGACTTTTCGGATCTCGTGTTGCGTTTCGAGGAAGCGCACATGCTCGTCTTTTCGGCGTTCCTCATCCTCGGTGCCGACGGTGGTCATAGCCTCAATGAGGTGCTTTCGACGGCCACCATTACGGCCGACTTTTGGAAAGAGTACGAAACGTATTCTTCGGACAAGACATTTGCGAAACTCTTTTCCTCGCCATTCGCGAAGCAATTGTTCCGCATGACGGAGAACATCAATCCGATCGGATCAAAGGCCTTTATCACCATCGACCCCAAAGTGATTGGAAAGAAAATCTACACGACAGCTTGCTACGCACAGCCTGAAAATGCAAAAGTGTGTCCCTATGTGTTCCAGAACGACACGCAGACACCGACCAAGAAAGAGATCGAGCTGCGTCAACAGATCGAGGCCTTTTTCACGCTGCACCGGAGAAATAAACCGTTTGGGGACTATGCCGTCTTTTTGGACCAGATTCCCTTCCTTGCACCGATTCGTCAGTCATCGATGCGTCAGATGCAGAACTACATCAGACGTTATTGCTCCTAGATGAAATGCGCAAATAAAAAACGGTGCCTAATTGTATAGAAAGACGAATTAAATATTGTTTATCGCGTTCTATCCTTGCCCATGGAACATGCCACGACAACGAAAGAAAGGGTAGAAATGTACTGTAACGTGTGTGACCGGATGTCTCCTTACCGGAAATGCAAATGGCCCAGAGATGAGTTAGTGTGTCGCCTGTGCGGCTCCATCGTGCGACAGCGAGCTTTGTGGTACATTGTGAACGCTTTTTTTCCGGGGGTCCCA
>RGDM01000195.1 GCA_009918675.1 bacterium | reverse complement strand
TGTGCTCCTCTTTTTTGATACATAGTGCGTTCCCTTTGTTTGCCAGGAGAAAATGCCATCTAAGGCACCATACCGGGTCTGTTCCTTGGACACCGGGTGTGTGGGGCTGGTTCTTGAATCACCTACCCACTAAAACCTGTAGCTTGGGAGTCTGTTTGAAAAATTCTCAGAGCAGAAAAAGGGGATGACGCAAGAGAGAGGGCAACAGAAGAAGAAGAGAGAGGAAGGAAAAAGAGAAGAGAAAGAGAGAAGGGAAGAAGAGAAAAAGAAGAAAAGAAAAACAGGAGAGGGGGGATCATCCCTAACCAGAATAAAGCTGATGGTCTTGTTGGGATGGGTTTTGTTCCATCAATTGCGAATCCGGAAGAACAGGCATGGCTTCATAGGACGTCATCGCTGCAGAGGTGCCGAAAATTTGTTTTGGAGAGGCACGTCGTAGGATGATGCCGTTGAAGCGCTGCAATGTTTTAGCAACGGATTCGCGGAGATGGAAGATGAACGACTGATCGTCAGAAAACGAGGCGATGTCGTTCAACAGTTTGCAAGTCGCATTCGCCATTCCGCCTGTGACGTCGACTTGTGCAACGATGAGGGAAGCTTCCTTGTATCTTTTGTTTTTGCGCTTCGTCGCTTCCTCTTCAGATGCACCCGATTTTGATAGAGAGCTTGTGATCGTGAAATCAATAATGAGTTCCGGGGATTCTTCATCGGGCTGGAAAATAATTAAGTCGGCAAGATCACCAGCGGCAAATTGTTCTTCGACTTTATGGTGCAAAAATACTTCCTGGCAAGCTTTGGCAACTTCTTTTTTCAGAGCAGTGTGACGGTTGGAGACGTTGATTCCTTTTCTTTTTGCACAACCTAAAATGTGGTGTGCAAACTCTGCCGGTGATTCACAACGATACTTGCAGTGGCAGACTCTGGATGTGCGTGCTCCCCACTTGTCGTAGAAACCTAGTCTGTAGCGGATGGCAGCCTGAAAGTCGCGGGAGGGGAATACGAAATCTTCGGAGGGACCATTTAACCATGCGCTGGCATGGCGTTTTGAGTTTGCAGCACAGAGTGCTCCGAGAGATGTCGTACGTATTTCTTCAGCGATTTTTTCGTCAATGCGTAGTGAGCGCGTTTCTTGGTCATCACCATCAGGGGTGAGTGAAGCAGCATAGTTGTCACGGCAAATGAGCTCGTACGCACGAAGACCAGCACCACCTTTAGAGATTGGAAGATGCATGAGTTTGTTGTGATCAATTGTGAAGTCTTGGGTTGGAACGTCGACAATCTTTGAGAGCGTAGATCGGACACAAGCGTCGAATTCAATAC
>RGDM01000194.1 GCA_009918675.1 bacterium | reverse complement strand
CTCTGTTTTCAATCAAGTTTATTGCATCTTCTTCCGTGACAAATGATTCATCCGCCACAATGGGTATGGAAAGACGCTTTTGAAGCTCTGCCCATTCCCGGGCAGGCAAACGCGTCGTGGGCTGCTCGATGGCAGCAATACGGTGCCTCTGAAACTCGCCGTCGAGATTGATCACTTCCTCGGGGGAGAAATCTGAGTTTCCATCGACTCGTAGCGAAGCGTCATGGCCAATCGCCTCCCGAGCACACGCCATTTGCTCGCGGACCCGCTCCTTATCAATTTTTAACTTGTACTCTGTGACGCCAAAGAGTTTCAATTTTTTCGCTGTTTTAATCACGCCCTCAGCAGAGCTCGCCGTAATGACACCGCTGTACCGGATCTGTTTGATTTCAGGCGATGCAGGAAGCAATTGATGAAGTCCAGTGTCCTTCGAACGCAGCAACGCGTCGATCAGTGCCAATTCGACTGCGGCTTGCGCACCGTGAAAAGCAACATTGCCTTCAATGGCATCCGGTAAATGTTGGTAAAAATTGAGGGCATCCTGGGAGATGTCTCGGTTGAGAAGCACGGGCCAAACTTTATTTAAAATATGGGCGACGGAAGCCTCGACTGTTTCACCGGTGACGTAGGGACGAGAGACACCCTCACCGAAACCAACCATGCCATTGTCAAATTCAATTTCGACCACAAACGAATCGCTTGCAGTGCGTGCTTTGGCGCTGTGCGCAAAGGCTTCCACAAATGGAATCTGAAGCTCATGTATTCTAATACGCACAGGTTTCATTTCAGGAATCCCTTGTCATGGGCAAGAGCCTGGTTTCCAAAATACCGCTTGATAAAAATGTTTTCGCGAAAGGTGACGTCGATAATAGTTTCGAATGTGTCTTGATCTATGTCGTAAAATTTAGCGTATTCCAGGATTGACTGAATACCTTCCTCAGCGTGGCCTATATCCACGTCGGAGTGATGAAAAAACCATGCCAATTCGTCCTCACTGAGCATAAGACTCTTTTGCAGGGCGTTCCCCATTCGTCTCGACAGGCGTGAGAGCATCCATTCAAAACCCACCACTTCAAGCATGACTGAAAGCCCGACATCCCTGAGGGTTCCAAACATGAGAGGCTGAATCACCATGTCACGAAGACGTTCATCTGCGGCACGTCTGACTTTTTCCCAACGCAAATCATCAAAGTGACATGCATCACCAAGGCGTCTTAAAAGATCGGGATGCGATGTGCCGTCTTCTTCCTCGACGCCCATCTCTTCAAGCACATTGTGCTTCAAGGATTCATCGGCATGCGAGGGAGCAAGAGCATACAG
>RGDM01000193.1 GCA_009918675.1 bacterium | reverse complement strand
TCTAATGCAGTTACTTCTAATTCATATCCATTTTTTCTTTCTTTTATATTTTCTATAGATTTTTTTGAGGTATTTATTCTTGTATCTGTTTCTGATAAAAATCTAAGAGTACTCTTTAATTGTTCATTTAAACTTTCTTTTTTTGAGTTCATTTCTAATATATATTTTTCAAGTTTAACAATTTCTTCTTTTGTTTCTGTACTACGATTGTATAATTCTTCAATTTGTTTTGAGTTTTCCCGTATCTTATCCCCCAATTCATCATTGTTTTTTAGAGTGGTTTCAATTTTTCCATCGAGTGCTTCTTTTTGAAAGAGCATCCCATCCTTATCAAAAAGAATATCACGGAATATATCCTCCATCTCTATAAAAGATTTTAGGTAATCTCGATATTCATTTAAGGATGCAGTAGTTATTAAATCTAAATTTTTATTTTCTATTGCTGTTAAAAAGTTTTCTATATTATCCAAAAGATATTTTCTCAATTTCAATCTTTTATCTTCAGTATCAATATATTCTTTTTTCTTATTTTCAATTTGATTAATAATAGTTAAGATTACTTCTTTTAAATCCTCCCTCAATTGATAATGGGTTTTATCATTTTCACGAATTATATTTTCATTTTCTTGTGAATCTTTTTTTAAATCTTCTAAAATTTGCTCTGTACTAATTTTTCTTTCGGTGAAAATTAATATATTTTTTTCTGTATCCTCCATACCATTTAAAACCTGATCAATGGATTCTTTTAATTTTAGTTTTTCATTATCATATATTTCCTTCTTTTCTAAATCATTATTTAGTAAGGAACTTTCTTCTATTATTCGCTTATCAAATTCTGAGATTATACTTTTATTTTTTTCAATTTTTTCTCGCAATATTTCTTTTTGTGATAAGAAATCTAGTAATTTTCTATCAATTTCAGAGATCTTTCTTTCCATTTCGTATTTCTTTTCTTCAAAGGATTCGAGTAAGCGGGCATCACTTCCCATTTTTTTCATTATAGTTTCATTTTTGATAGAAATCTCTTTTAGTTCGGTATCAACTTTTTTTTGTCTATTTTTAAGACTTCTCCACTTTAGAAAACGTAGATTCTTATCAATCTCAGAAAGTTCATTTTTCAATTGAAAATATTTTTTGGCTCTAATCGCCTGTTTTTCTTTGGTGTCTAGTTCTCTTCCCATTGTTGACATTATATCTATGATGCGTAATATATTTTGAGAAGTATACTGCAGTTTCCTTTCTGTCTCAATACGATCCTGTTTATACCGGGATATTCCAGCCGCTTCATCAAAGATTGCCCTACGATCCTCGGGTTTTGAATTGAGAATTGCTTCTACCTTTCCCTGTTC
>RGDM01000192.1 GCA_009918675.1 bacterium | reverse complement strand
CGCTCTGGCGGATGACCAGACGCTTGGTTTCTGGGACGCCCCGGTCCACACCGCAGCGCTTCGCTGGGGCGTCTGATCCGATGAGATCCAATCGCGATTGATACAGATATCAAGAAAAACGTAACCTATTGAGAGGAAATTGCAACCGACGTCCGGCAGGCGAATGTTTCTTTCTATCAGGCCCTTCCGGAAATTGAAATACGCCCTCGATGGTATGATTAGGGCATACCCTAAGAGTTTTACACTCCCGCCAGGGGGCAAACAAATTGTGCGCATGCAGGTACGACCACCAGGAGATGCTCAGCCAGGGGTGTATTTTACCCGGGTTAAGGTCAGCAGTCAACAACAGCTGGCAGATATTGGCGAAGGTGATCCGGCTGAAGGGCTCGCCACACAAATCAACATGAGGTTCGAACAAGTGGTTGCGGCTTTTTACAAATCGGGTTCTGTGAGTACGGGTATCGAAGTGACCAAGCTCCATTCGCGTTGCTTGGATCAGCAGTTAAACCTGGAATATGACTTCAAAAGAACGGGCAATGCGCCTTTTTTGGGGAATTTAATCACTGAGGTGCTCAAAGCCAATGATGAGGTGGTTTTGCGCTATTCGAGGCCTGTTGCGTTGTATTTCGACGGAAGTAGAAAGCTAGGCTTTCAGCTTGGTGAAAAAAAAATGGAGGCTGGTACCTACTCAGTTCGTTTGACATTCACTACCGAAAGATCCGACATCGATCCTGCTGAAATCGTGGCAGCCCAACCCTATATCTATCAAGATCAAATTGTTATACCTGAATAAATTGGAATTCTGTTTTTGTGAAGTGGTACTGCCCCGCATTGCTCATGCTGCTGTTTGTGTCGGTTTTTTACCGCGAATCCCAAGCGCAAACAGACGAAGATGACAACCTATACCTACTCATCCATCCATCTTTTTCTGAAGTATATCTAGATGTTAAGTCAAGACAAAATCAAAACTACTTATCGCTCGCAGAAGTGCTGACCATTTTAGAAATACCATTCAAGACGCTACGAGATACCGGTGGGCGGGTCACCTCCATCGCTTCAAGCCATCAGGGGAATCCAACTGCTTGGATGATCGACATCAGCCATAGTGTTTATCTGAAAAATTCAAGGCAGACAGCCTTTCATTCAGGGGATGTTCTACAGGATGAAAGCACGATATACCTAAAAATGCAGCTCTTTGATTCGATTTTTCAAGTGAAATGGACGTTAAATCAGGCATCTATGGCTATTGGATTCACCTCTGACAAGGAATTGCCCTTTCAATGGCGCGCCCGTAATATGCAGGCCCGCAGACAACTGTCATTTGACGATGCGCGAATCATGGGCCAAGCTGCCGATACACTTCTGATGCGCGATCGTACG
>RGDM01000191.1 GCA_009918675.1 bacterium | reverse complement strand
TCCCACGTGCTTGATAAATTCATCTCTCTGTTTCTTGAATTTCACCCTCTGTTTTGGCTTTCTTGGCTGCATGCCAGCGCCGTTTTATCGTGGTTCAAGACGATCCGTCTTCCATTGCAGACGCTTACGGCACGATCAAAGTTTTGTCTCAAGAAATGCAATTGGACGAAATCTATCTGTTGCCCAACATGGTAGACACCCAGACCCAGGGCTGGAAACTTTACCAACGCTTGAACGATGTTTGTGTTCGTTTCCTGAGTGAATCCATCCATTACCTGACGGCCATTGAGCGCGATGAAATGGTGTTGACCTCATTGAAAAAATACCAATCAGTCATGGAGTTGGCACCAGGTACGGCGGCTGCTCGCGACTTTCGCCGGCTGGCTGAGTTGTGCACGCAGTTGCGCTCGATAGACCACCCATCTGGTGGCATGCAGTTTTTCATGGAACGTTTGCTGCAAGGCAATTCGGAGCAATCATGAGATCAATATCCCCCATGAAGATGTACCAACAAGCCCGACCGCAAGGTGAGGAATTGGTATTGGCCCACCTTGGCTTGGTCAAACGCGTGGCTTTGCATTTAAAAGCGCGGGTTCCTGCTTACATGGAGTTGGATGAATTGATTCAGGTTGGCATGATGGGCTTGCTTGAAGCCTCGCGTGTTTTTGATGCCAGCAAAGGCGTGGATTTTGAAAACTTTGCACACAGCCGCGTGCGGGGCGCCATGTTGGATGAGGTTCGCCGACTGTCTTTTTTGCCTCGTTCTGCCGTGGCTTTCAACAAGTCTCAAAACGAGACTCTGCATGCACTTTCTTCAGAGTTGGGTCGTGCACCGACTCAAGCAGAAATGGCTGAATACATGGGCAAGGATCTCGAAGACTTTCAAAAGGAACGTGGCAAGGCCCGCCGTTTTGAAACCTATTCCCTGGAAGTGGTGACCGAAGAGGTCATGAGCATTGCAGATGAATCTTCGCGTCAACCAGATGTGATGGTGGAAGAGGCTGAATTCATGGCCGCAGTCACAGAGGCGATTAGTCAATTGCCTGAAAGAGAGCAACTGGTCATGCAGTTGTATTACGTGGAAGAACTAAACCTCAAAGAAATCGGCGAAGTACTCGAAGTCAGTGAGTCGCGGGTGAGCCAAATTTTATCAGCGGTGGTCAAAAAACTCCGTGGAACCTTACAGGTGGATAAAAGCATGGTCAGCAAAACCAGTAGGAGAGTGGCATGAACAGTTTCTTTCAACTCTTTTTGGCATGGGGGCTGTTGTTGGTCTTCGTGCTGATGCTTTACGTGGTTGACAAAGTCAATGTGATCTACCAAAGTTATGCCAAGCCCGATTTGCCGCAAACCTACAACGATGGTTTGTTTGGCGAGTTG
>RGDM01000020.1 GCA_009918675.1 bacterium | reverse complement strand
ACCACGTGCCGCATCAGTGAGAGCGGAAACCAACCATTCATTTTTCGAAACAGATGAGCAGCCATAAAGTCCCTCGGGACTGGGTCCAGGAGGATTCGGAGTGAGCCTGCTTTTCCTTGACAAACGCTTCGTTCATTACTCATTTTTTTAGTAATTACTTGCATTTATAAAGACTCATAAAAACCTCTCAGCACAACCGCCTGAAAATCCGACATCAGGATTATGAGAGGGGATCTCACAATGGCGTTCATGAAAAGAACTGGCGTAAGCCAATTGTTTTGCACAGCGGCCAAGGCCTCGATGCCATTCATAGCGGCTGTGACGGTTGTGCTCGCGTGCTCTGGACGACAAGTGGAGCGCGAGAGCGTGCTCACCCCCCAAGAGAGCAAATCAGTTAAATTTAGGTTTTCAACCGGTGTTGCAGATGCACAAGAAAAAACTGCGACGCTCGGTTTGTCTTTGCTCAGTCGTCCTGCAACAGAAACACAATTGAATTCATTCGTCACCACGGTTGAAGCACCAGGAGCAACTTCGTATCGATTTGCACTCGTGCAAGGCGCAGAAAAAGAATGTTCGGGATGGGGTGCGTTCCGCGCGACAAGTGAACCGCTGCAGGTTGACTTTGGCAACGATGGCGAAAAGAAGCTCTGTCTTCAGGGGCAAAATAAAGAAGGCAAGCTTGGCCAGGTTGTGACAATTCCATTTGTGAAAAAATCGGCAGCCGAAGACGGGCCTGAATTCACGTTCGCTGGAGTTCCCGCACCATACACATCTGCAAGCAAAGCACACATGGTTGTGAGTAGTGCTGAAGCAGCCCAATTTCGCGCAAATTTCACCTCAGGAAGCGAATGTGGAACCCTTGAAAAAGCGGCTTGGCAAGATATTGATAAACCAATTGACGTCAATTTCAGATATGATGGCGCGTGGGTTTTATGCCTTGATGTCCGTGATAAATTTGGACGCATGAATAAAAAGATCCGCACCTATTCTTGGACTCGCGACACGCAAAATCCGGTTATTTCAGAACTCGCAATTCCCAGTGGCGCCACATTGACCGACCAATTCTCTGTCAATATCGGCGGTTCGCAGGTCGACTATTATCAATTCGCGCTGGTTGATGGAGTTTCGAATTGCAGCAACGCCAATTACTCACCACTCACAGCAGTGAGTGAACCATTGGTTGTTAAAGTGCCAGGGGATGGCGTTCGCACACTTTGTGTGATGGCTGAAAGCAAGTCTGGACTGCGTTCGCAAATGCCCTATTCAAAAGTGATTCAAAAAGTAACTCTGAAAGCAGAAATTAAAATCAACGACGTGCCAGTTCTCAAAAGTTCAACGGGTGCACTGACACCGGTCAGCGCAAATCGTCGCTTTACAATCAGCGGAAATGGCCTCACCCACTACAAAGCCATCACTTTGGATTATGCAAGTGATTGTTCGGTTCGCACAGAACCAAGCGGCGCTGCTCTACCCATAGCAACGCCCATCGACGTCGCCTTCAGCAACGGGGGAATTAAGTCTTTGTGTGTTTGGGGCTACGCGGCAACGGGATCTGGAACGCTGCTTGGGCAGTCGACTCCAACCTGGTTGCGCTTTTACAACGAAACAACAAGCAATTCGATTGCTACCAACCCATCACTCGCAAAACCATTCACACTCAATCAAGCCATCAACGCATGCAGTTGTCACGAGTTCTCAACAGTTGGAACATGGTCTTACTTTGCTATCAAGGTTTCTCAGCGCTTGCGGGCAAATACGATGCCTCCGGGGGGATGGCGAGGAACGGGAGATGACTATTCTTCTTTACTCGCGTTCCTCGCAACCGTGCCGGGCTATCCGGTTAACTTACCAACGGTCATCGTGACCCCTGGCAAATAGACTCAGCGTTGCAAATCACCCGGGGAGCAGGTGAATGACAGCGTTTGCTGCATCAGAGTTGTATAGAACAAAAGCATCGTTTGTTGCGCCGGCGTAAACGCTGGAGGTGGTTCGCCATTCGCACCATCGAGGCTCGCCATAATCGAAGCGATAGAATTATACACCTGTTCTGGAACTTTCACTTGTTTCGTACAGACATCGCCACGCCGCACAACCGTTGTTGAATACGAACGAGAGTCATCAAGGTAGATAATTGGCGTGTCGATCACAATGGGACGATCAACTGCACTATCCATGTGGATGTTCACTTCAAAAATCACACACTGCCCATCCGATGAACAATTGCTTTGAGAGAATCCACCTGCCTTAAACTCAGCGAATGCAATTTGCGAAGCCAGAGCCGAAACTGCAAATGCACCAAAAATTACTTTTTTCATTTCTAAAATTCCTCCTGTTTTTTTTCTCAAAATCAATTGGGACAAGAAAAATTCATGGTTTGCTGCATGATGGTGTTGTAATAAAGAAGTATGCTTTGCTCCGACGAAGTCAGAGTTGTTGGCAATCCATTGCCCGCACCACGAGTTAACATCGACTCCATCATTGCATTCACTGCAAAATAGACTGACCTCGGAACACGCACCTCCTTTTTACAAACTCGCGCAGACTGCGCGACCATGTTTGCATTTGGCTTGAAGCCATCGTCATCAACCGTTCCCACCAAAATTCCAGATCCGCGCGGACTGTTTTGAACGATCTCGGACTTCACACTTATGATCGTGCAAAAACCATCAGAATCGCATCCGCCCGGACTCGAGCTTTGCTGAGCAACAGCAATGTGTGAAATGAGAAACCCAACCGACAAAGAACAGAACATTGATCGAATAAATTTTTCTCTTGCAGAAGCCATTTCGAGATCCTCCACAGCAATCTTGACAACCTCATTTAGCGTTCACAGGCAGGATCAAGTCCAGCGGTAATTTTCCCTAATTCGGAAGAATGCTTTGTCTCCAATCGACACAGTGAATTTCGAAATCTATGTTCTCACTCAATCGATAAACTCGAGAAGGAGCATCAAGTATGAAAAAGATTTGTTCGCTTTCAGCCGCTGGAACTGTTGCATTGTTGGCTTCATTTTTTGCTTCTCATGCGCGCGCAGACGGGCAGAATTCTTCGACAACACCACCCGGTGCCTGTCAAGACTTAGTGATTGTCATGAAAGATGACTCCGGTGATGTCGCCAATCCGAAAAAGATGACCGCTTTCCTGGATTGCCATGAACCAGCAGGAAATCTTCCTTCAGGCACAACAATGAATTTCTTTATTTTTGATCAAGGCCGCCTTTGCCACGGCTATCGCGTGTGCGGAAATCTCAGCGGATGGGAAGGAACATTTGTTCTCGGCGGGACATATTATTTCGACCGCAACTTCAACGACGCGTTTGATGTTGCAAGCAATTGTAGCTACGGGGAGTCCTCCTGCTCAGGATACGGCTATCCGTTTGGCGGCTGGGGATTGGGTGGATACCCCTACGGTCATCGCGGTGGAAGCAATGTGCACATGGACTTCATCACCAAGTTCAGCAATATCGACCGCCACTGCGGCGCACTGCACGATTATCAATGTCTTGAACTGCCAACACCACCGTCCGGACGTATGAAATGACATTATGGTGTCCTGAGGGTGCTATTTACTACCCTCTGCAGCATCTTTGCGTCACAACTCATTATGCGATCGGGCCTTTCTCGCACGCGATGCAGGTCGCGTGCGAGCAATACAAAGGAACAGGATCGTCTGAATGCCGCGAAGAAAACTGGGATATCTATTTTGCAGGAGTGCTGCGTGGAGTCAGTCAGTGCCCACCGGGCGCAACGTTCGACACGTCACTGTCCGCATGCCTTGACTCCGAATTTGCCTACGGACCATTTACGACCGAACAAGTTGAAATATGTCGTCAGCTCAAATGGGGATTCACTTGCGAGATCATGCGCTGGCCCTTAGCTATCTTGCAGGGCAATCGAGCACCGCAGTCCCCTCAGCCACCCATCGACACAGCGAAATGGAATCTTCCCTACGCCCATCTTCCAAAAGGTAAAACAGCGGCTGCACTTATTGGCTTCTATGCGTCGGCCGATAATTACAGCCGAGTTTACCGTCAGGTCATGGATTGGTTTGGCACAACCCACAACGCCTGCGTTGCCTTTATGAGCACAGCATTGCGCAATATAGGTGTCTATATTCCGCGCGAACTGAATCAAAAGGGCTATAATATCAGCACCTGGACTCAGGCTTTTTCAGAGTACCTTGAGCAAAATCTTGGCTGGCAACGAATTGTTCGCTTAACAGATCTTCAACCGGGTGACATAGTCTTCACAATGGATATCGACAACACGCCAGGAACTCCTGCTCATGTCTTTCTTTTTGTCGATTGGAATGACTCGACAGAAACGTTAGCACGCATTGTCGACAACCAGGGTTTCTTACATACGCGAGAACTTTCATCATCATCAACCAATTCTGCGACACCGTTTCAATACGGATTGCGAAGCCCATAAACTGCAAAAAATGACAGTGATCTCTCTCGCACGAAAATTCTACTTCTACGCAAAAAAACATGAACTTCTCGCTGTTCACGACTTGGAACAAGGGTTCATTTCATCGAAATATAAGGCTTCAGAATTGAAAATATCTCAAATACTTGTTGAATTTAACTAGAGAAGAAAACCCACTGGTCACTCGCGGAGTCCGCAAGAGGAATGAATGACACCACGCTCGGATGAATCATCACTTCCGTTTGGAAGAATACTGACAAAGCTTATAAAAGAACGACAACTCACAATTCAAGCCGTGGCGAACCTAGCAGGTGTAAACAAGAGCGTTGTACATGGTTGGATGACAGGAACAACTCCTCACGACCTCCACGCGGTTGGAAAGCTCTCGCGCGCATTGGGAATCGGCTTCCGAGAGCTGCTCTTAGGAGAGCCCGAGTCACCGATTGGCCTCACATCACTCGATGTTCATTTCAACAAAGAGCTTGTTTTTGAGGGAATATGTGAAGTTTCTATCCGCCGCATTGTTGCAAAGCAGGAAGTCTCCGAAAGTTAATTTCAATCAGCAAACTCTTCAAACCGCGTTTATTGGCGCTCGAGAAAACGACGATGAGTGGACTTCCGCTGTGACAATGGCATCAGTCGTTCATATGATGCGCGAGAAAAAAAAGTTGCTGAACGCTCTCCAAATAAGGCAATGCACCTTGCTTAAATACTGTGAAATCATCCACTCCCAGCAACACACCCGCTTTTATATTAAAGTCAAGTCCAGATTTATAAAGGTCCACACTTGCATAAGTAATAAATTAATCTTGATTACCTGATCGCGCTTGTTGTGCACCAATAAATGCTGTCTCTAGTCCCGCGGCTTTTGCAAAAGCATAAACCGACGGTGAACGGTACAATCGTTCGTTGGGATCTGACCTTGCAACTTAGGAAACAAATACAAAACAGAAACATTGGTCACTGTGGCGATACTCACAGCATTATTGAATCACATGAGGCGGCCCGCTTCGTTTTCTTTAAGAAAAAATTTGCTTGTCTTCCTCGGTCAACACTGAACAGGAGTGTTGCATCACCAGCGACGAAGCCCAAGCAAATGTGGCAGTCGGATGGTGAGTTGATCAGCAATGAGAAGCTCAAAGACTTCTCAGCGATTTTTTTTTGGAGAGTGCTGTTGATTATTTTTCTCAGCGTCCGACACACGGCCTCTTAGACAACCGGTAATGCCCAGTTCTCGAGAGTATTTTTAACCGTAGAGAGGAATTTGCCACTGTCGGAACCATCAATAACGCGGTGATCGAAACTCAGCACAACATGGCACGTTGTGCGAATTGCGATTGCGTCGTTCACAACAACGGGCTTTTTCACCATGGCACCAATGCCCATAATCGCAACTTGTGGTTGATTGATAATGGGCTGACCAATGATTGTGCCGAATCCACCGAAGTTCGAAATCGAAAAGGTTCCGCCCTTGACGTCATCAGGCGCAAGTTTCTTGTTGCGGGCTTTGCTTGCAAGATTTTCAAGTTCGCGCGCAAGACCAACAAAACTACGTTCGGTTGAATTCTTGATGACCGGAACAATCAATCCCCAATCAAGGGCAACCGCAATCCCAAGATTAACGTCTTTTTTGTAGAGAATTGCGTCGCCATCAACGCTTGCATTCACAATCGGAACGGCCTTGATGCCCTCAAGCGCTGCATGCATAAAAAACGGCATGAAGCTTAGCTTGAAACCATGCAGAGATTCGAATTTATCTTTAAATTTGCCGCGCAAATCGACAATCTTCTGAAGGTCGATTTCAATGACACTGGTGACATGTGGACTTGTGCGCTTGCTCATCACCATATGTTCGGCGATCTTCTTACGCATTTGGGTCATTGGCACGCGCTCAACGCGCACACCATCAACCGTACCGCTGATTTGTCCACCGGTGGAATCAATCGCTGCTCCCGGTGCCGTCTTGACCGCAGAGAACGCGGCCTGAGCAGCGGAAGCAACAAGTCCACTGCCCGTGCTCTTGGCAGCTTCGATGTAACTCACAAGATCTTGTTTATTAATTCGCCCATTTTCGCCACTGCCGGCAACCTTGCTCAAATCAATGTTGTGCTCAGCAGCGATCTTGCGGACAAGCGGACTGCTCTTCACAGCTCGATTGCTCTCCTCAACAGCGTCATTCGCTGAAGGCGCTAATGGCGCGGATGCTACAGCGGCAGGCGCTGGAGCGGGAGCTGCAACTGGCTCTGGGGCTGCGGCTGGTTTCGCCGCAGGAGTTGAGGGCGAGGCACCCACACCCGACTCATCAACAACCGCCACGACCGAGTTCACCGCAACAACTGAACCCTCGTTCGCAAGAACCTGAACCAGAACTCCGCTGACCGGTGAGGGAATTTCAGTGTCAACTTTGTCAGTTGAAATTTCGAAGAGAATCTCTTCGCGCTGAACTTTATCGCCAACCTTTTTGTGCCACTTGGTTAGCGTTCCCTCGTTGATGGACTCGCCCATCTGAGGCATCAGAACATTGGTGGCCATGGGTCTCTGTTCTCCAATCAGATATGAATCGCATGTCCTTTAGCTGCGTGCGCAGCTTCAAGGATCGTCTCTGAGATGGTTGGATGCGGATGAATGGTGTGCGCCAATTCGTCGATCGTCATCTCGAGATTGTTACCCAAACTGAATTCTGCAATGAGTTCGGTTGCCTTGGCATGCACAATATGCACGCCAAGAATTTCGCCATACTTTTTGTCTGTGAGAATCTTCACAAAACCGTCCGACGCATCTTCGATGCGCGCCTTGGCAATCGCTGAGAAGGGGAATTTACCAACGCTATATTCGCGTCCTTCTTTCTTGAGGTCTTGCTCGCGATGGCCAATGCTGGCAACTTCCGGATAGGTATAAATTGCACCTGGGTTAGTAAGATAATTGATAGGGGAGCGCTTTTTGCCGGTGACAATGTCCACAGCAAACATCGCTTCAGCAGAGGCTGTGTGTGCCAGCTGTGGCGTAGGGATGATATCGCCCACTGCGTAAACGTTTGCTGCTGTTGTTTTGTAGGTTTTCAGATCGACAGGTATGAAACCACGCGCATCGGGCTTGATACCAACAGTTTCCAAACCAATGTCTTCGGTGACTGGAGCACGACCAACACTAATTAATGCTTTTTCATAAACCCGTGGAGCGGATTCACCTTCCACCAGGACTTCAACTTTTCCGCCCTTCGCGGTGATACTCTTCACTTTAATGCTAGTGAAAATCTCAACGTTTTGTTTCTTGAGCGCTTTAGCGAGTTCTGCCGCAGTTTCAAAATCTTCGCTGGGCACAAGCTGATCGCTCATTTCAAAAATCGCAACCTTTGAACCGAAGCGGCCAAAGCACGATGCGAATTCAGAACCTACAACACCGCCACCCAAGATAGCCAAGCTTTCTGGAACTTTGTCTAGGTAGAGGATGTGGTCGGAGCTGAGAATGTCTTTGCCGTCGATCTTGATGTGCGGCAATTCGCGCACTTTTGAACCGGTTGCCAGGATAATATTTTTTGCTTGAATTTTGCTTTTGCTACCGTCCGCTGCTGTTACTTCAACAGAGCCTGTGCCTGCCAAGCGACCCATGCCGCGGATCACATCGATCTTGTTTTTCTTCATCAAGAAAGCCACGCCACCGTTGACGTGTTTCACGATTTCGTCTTTGCGCGTGTTGACCTGCGGGAAGTCGAGTTTGATTCCACCTGGTTTGTCGGCACCTTCAATTTTGACTCCGTAGGAAGCCAATTTGCTGGCTTTATCGAACATGCTCGCCGAGTGAAGCATCGCCTTTGTCGGGATACAACCTACATTCAAGCAGGTCCCGCCAAGCCATTCCTTTTTCTCAATGAGTGCTGTTTTCAAACCACTTTGTGCGCCATGGATTGCTGCCACGTAGCCCGCGGGGCCACTACCAATCACCACGAGATCATAGGATGTAGACATTTTTACTCTCCTGGGTCATAACTTGAGGGCTTCTGCCGCCCGGGCTTGCTATCTAGTCCTGCCGACCAGAAAAGGCAACTCACCCGCTGGATTAATCCCATGAATTACACTCCGGTTTCCGATGAATTCGTTCATCAATTGATGCTCAGAAAATTCCCTCTCCGGATGGAGTTCGTGACGTCTGCAAGCAAAATTGAAGAACTTCCTGCAGATGATGTTCCTGAGCTCGCCATTGTCGGCCGCAGCAATGTTGGCAAAAGTTCTTTGCTTAATTTTCTGGCAGGACAAAAACAACTCGCTCGTGTGAGTTCCACACCTGGGCGCACCCAGCTCATGAACGTCTTCAGTGCAGAACGCGGTGTCTTCCGCCTCGTCGACTTACCAGGATATGGATTCGCTTTTTCGCCACGCGAGACGCAAGCGCACTGGGCCGACGCAATGCGGGTCTTTTTCGAACGACGAAAGTCTCTGCTGGGAATTCTTTTCCTTATGGATGTTCGCCGTGAAGTGAATGAAGAAGACACTAATCTTGTGCAGTGGTTCCTGCAGCGCGAGCTCGGTGTTCTGCTGGTTCTCACCAAGTGCGACAAATTCACCAAAGCTCAACTCGGCCTGGTTATTCGTCAACGCAACCAACAATTGGGTCTGCCTCCGGGAATGGTGGTGACAACAAGCACTCTGCAAAAATTGGGCCTACCTGAGGTTATGAGCGGGCTCGCCGGACTCTTGCAGAACGAACCGCGCTCGCTATGACGGCACCACGCACGCTCAAAAAGCTTCGCCGGCGTGGCCGCAATACGGCACGCGGCTGGTTGGCACAGGCAGTCAAAACCTACGCCAAGGCTCTTGAGTCTACTGAGCCCTCTTCATCGCGCGAAGAGCTCTTTGCCCAGGTGTTGCAATTCACAGAGCAGATTCTGGAAAGCTTGAAAACATCGCCCAGATCTAAGGAGCCCATCCACGAACTTCTCGATGACACCCTGGCACTGTTGGCAAAAGAACTGGGCCTTGAATCTGGCGAATACGTTCAGGCCATCAAAAAACGACAAGATCATCCGCAGCAACTTAACCCGACTCTCAACGATGGTGCTGATAACTTCAAAGGCCTGACACCTTTGTCGCGGCTTTCCCAGCTGCCTCCGCTCAGCAGGTGTCCAAATTTAGTCCGTGAAGTGGATGGAAATTTGAGTCACGAAACCGTTCTGGCACTTCGAGATTTTCATCCAGAAATTGTTCTCTACTCACCGCAAATTCCGCCAAACACCGGAACCATCGCTCGGCTGTGCGCCGCATTTAGCTGTCGACTCCATCTCATCGAGCCCCTAGGCTTTGACGTCTCGGAAAAAAGTTTCCGGCGCGCCGGACTCGACTACTGGCCCTTCGTTGAACTTTACGTTCATTCGTCGTGGGAAGAATTTCTTGCCACCCGGCCCTCGCGGCGCATCATTCTTGTCGAAACGGGCGGCAAACAAACACCGTCGGAATTCAGCTTTGAGCCTGGTGACCTTCTTGTCTTTGGCGCAGAAACCTCGGGCATACCTGTGAACATTTTAGCCGAGTGTAGAGAAAGCCAACGTGGGCACCTTGTTACAATAGCGATGTTTGATCGGGGTGTGCGAAGCTTGAACTTGGCGAATAGTGTGTCGATTGTTGCGCATTGTGCTTTGAGCAATATTCACTCACGTTCAGTCAGCTCTCAAAGTTAGTGGGAGAGGCGCCCCATGAAAATCGCTTCACGTCCCATTGTGGAACGTGGCTCATATTTTATGGCTGAATTGCTCACGCTTGTTCTTGTAACGGCCGTGGGTTTAGCACTTGCGCATTTTGTTGCCGTTGGCAGCGCTCCGTATCTTGAGGCTGTGCCAGTGAGCTCTGACCTCAAAAAGCTACCAGAATATGCGGCTTTGTCGCTTGTCAGAAGCTTAATTGCACTGTCGATTAGCTATATTTTTTCGGTCGCGTACGGAACAATTGCTGCGAGAAACGAGCGCAATGAAAGATTGATGATTCCAATTCTCGATGTGCTGCAAAGTCTCCCGGTTCTCACATTTCTCCCTGGTTTCGTTCTTGCGCTCACTCGTATCTTTCCAACCAGCCGTTGGGGTCTTGAGCTTTCGTGCATCCTGATGATTTTTACAGGACAGGTCTGGAACCTGGTGTTTGCGTATTATGAAAGCCAGCGCAATTTGAGTCCTGAGCTGAAGGAATATGCGGAAGTTGCCCGCTTGGGTCCGCTCGAAAAGCTCACTCGCCTCGATCTGCCGAGCGCGCTCAGTCCGTTGGTTTATAATGGCATGATGTCGATGGCCGGCGGATGGTTTTTTCTCACGTTGTGCGAAGGTTTCGTGTTGGGCGACAAGAGCTATCGTCTGCCAGGGCTCGGAAGTTTTCTCAATGTCACTTTTGAGAATCAGCAGTACGGCGCATTTGTTGCTGGCCTGGCGTGCTTGGTGTTGATGGTTTGGGGGGTCGATTTTCTTCTCTGGCGACCTCTCATTGCATGGAGCTCGCAGTATCGCGATACGAACGAAAATGATGGCAACGGGCGTTCGCTTTTCCTCGAGCTCCTGCGTAAATCAGAAATTAGCCAAAAAGTAGGTACACTGAGTAAAAGCCTGTTCTCGCACCTACGCGAATTTTGGCTTCAAACTAAAACAAAATCCTCTCTTCCGCTGGGCCAATTTCATGTCGAAGAAACGCTGAACCGATGGCGTTTGATTACCAGCCCAACCAATCTTCTGCAGAGCAAAGCGCAGGCGCGTCTCGCTGAACAAGTGCTTGCATTGACCCGCTGGCTCTCGGGCTTTTTGTTTGGTGGCTTGGTCTTTCTCGCACTGCCGAGCATCCCAAACATTGCCGCAAGTATGGCGAGCGTCACGCGCGCTGATTGGCTTGAACTCACAAACGCTTTGCTTCTGACGTTTGCAAAGGTGCTTGGTGTTATCGTTTTTGCGACATTGTGGACAGTTCCAGTGGGTATTTGGATCGGCAAATCGCCGCGTTTGAGTCGGCTCCTCACGCCGTTCATTCAAAACCTTGCAGCTTTTCCAGCACCCGTCCTTTATCCACTCATTGCAATGGCTTTTTCGCGATCGCAGATGGGTGCTGGAATGGTGGCTACTCTTCTTATGACCATCGGCAATCAATGGTATCTGCTTTTTAACGTTATCTCGGGCGCAAGCCGCATCCCTGGCGAACTTGAAACCGTTGCCAACGTTTTTCGTTTTTCCGTCAGAGAAAAGTTCACCAAACTTTATCTTCCCTGTGTCTTTCCATCGTTGCTGACAGGCTGGATCACCGCTGCTGGAGGAGCCTGGAACGCAAGCATTGTTGCCGAGATTGTCGATTATCCTGGCGGGCGCTTGCGCGCAGCAGGAATAGGCGCAGAGATCACCGAGGCAACCACCCACGGTCACTATCAACGATTGGTGGCTGCGATCATTGTCATCACCATCGCATTGATTGTACTCAATCGCACCGTCTGGCGGTCCTTGCATCATCAGGCCGAGGTGCTCAAACTATGAGCCATTCAACTTCATTCACTTTCGCAATGGGATGGACATCTTCATGTTAAGCGTTGTTCCTAACCCAAACACAGCCGGTAAAGCGGTTCGTGAAACTCGAAAGAATATTTTATCGGTGCGCTCTTTGTGCCGCGATTTCACACGTCCCAATGGGAATGTTGTCACGGTTCTCGAAGGGATTAATTTGGATGTTTATGACGGAGAATTTCTTGCACTCCTCGGCACATCTGGCTCGGGTAAATCAACCCTGCTGCGCTGCATGGCAGGCCTGCTTAAACCCACGCGCGGCAGTGTCTCGTATGCACAACCCGAAGATCCGGCCGACCCTCTTGTTTCGTTTGTCTTCCAAAACTTTGCTCTCTTCCCATGGATGACGGTCCGCGAAAACGTTGAACTCGCCGTTCGCCATCTCCCAAAACACGAACGATCTGCCCGCATCGATAGCATTCTCGAGCTGGTTGGTTTGGCGAGTTACGAAGGTGTTTTTCCGCGCGAACTCAGCGGCGGAATGAAGCAACGCGTGTCATTTGCGCGAGCCATGGTTGGTGAACCCATGGTGCTGTTTCTTGATGAACCGTTCAGCGCCCTCGACCCTCTGACAAGCGAATCGCTGCGCGCCGAAATTGGCCGCCTTTGGACCCAACCAGAACGAAAAATCCGCGCCGCTGTGTTTGTGACCCACAACCTTGATGAAGCCATGCAGCTTGCCGATCGGGTGGTCATTTTGCAAAGTAATCCGGGTATGATCTACCGAACGTTTGAAGTTCCACTTCCTCGTCCTCGCAACCCCAACACAGAGGAATTCAAGCGGCTTGAAGACGATCTCGAGCGTTTGTTCGGTGAACTCCAACTCGGTCGAATGATCTCTGAACACGAAGAAGAAGCGCACCCTCCCGTGGCGAGCGTTCCGCCCACAACAACCGAAGCTCCGCAACAATCAGAACCCATGACATCGGGTGCGCCGGCGCAAACTAGAACAGAGCGCCCTCGCCGCGTAAAGCCGCTGATTAACACCAGCTTGGTTTTGGTCGAGGGTCTGCTGACCCGTTTGGCCGAAGAGGAAATTGGCATGGACCTCTATGATCTCGCCGACGACATGGGGCAGAGCGTCGACCATGTGCTTCCTGCTGTGGCATCTGGTGAGCTGTTGGGACTTCTCTACACGCCCGGCACCCGCCTGGTCTTGACCGAAACCGGCAGGACATTTGCTCACGAACAAGATCCGCTTCTCAGACGAGCAATTTTGCGTGAGGCATGTTTGAATCTGCCCATGGTTGCATCCATTTACGAGCTTGTTAAAGGAACCCAAGGCGAAGGATTGGAAAAGAGCATTGCACTTGAACAAATCGTGATGATGCTGCCCTTTGAAGATCCTGACCTACAATTTGAGGCTCTTTTAAAGTGGTGCCGTCATGTCAACCTGATGAGTTACGATGCGGCGCGAGCTTGTTTGTATGCTGAGGATTGAAATGCATTTAATGTGAACGTTTGCTCTTGAGCGTCCACATGAACATAAAAGAGAACAGAACAGAGCCAAACCCAAGGTCGGGACAGGGCGGAGGAAGAAATGGTGAACGAGAATTTTTCAACCATCTTTCAGGCGAACGCGGCATTTGTTGAAGAGATGTTTCTCAAATACCGTGAAAATCCAATGGCTGTGAGCGAAGGATGGCGAGCATATTTCGAAGGATTTCATGAAGGCTTTGAAACTGCCGTTCGTCTGAAACCAGACGAACACCTCAATGGCAATGGCCACGCGCTGGCTGAAACAGGAAGTCTTACTCGCAGCCCTGAGCAGGGCTCGTTTGAACAGCACTGTGCATCTCTTGTGCAGGCATATTGTACGTTTGGACATCTGCAAGCAAATCTCAATCCGCTTGGTATCGAACCAGCCGCTCATGCGGCTCTGTCGCTCGAATCTTATGGCTTCTCTGCAGCAGATCTTGCACGCACAACCGCTGCGGGAGCGCGGTTTGGTTTGCCACCTCTCACGTTGGGAGAACTCGTCGCAGATCTCACCCGACGTTTCTGTGCAACGGTTGGTGTCGAATTCGAGCATCTAGCTGATCTCTCGGAACGGCAATTTCTTTATGAGTCCATGGCCAAATTGAATCAAACTCCTGCGCCAGAGACTCGTTTGGAACTCTACAAAGAGTTAGCCAAAGCAGATGCGCTTGAGAAAACCATTGCGACAAAATTCATTGGTAAAAAGCGTTTCTCAATTGAAGGTGCTGATGCACAAATTCCCGCGCTCGAGACCGTCTTTGATGTGGGTGCCAAACTTGGTGCACAAGAATTTCCGATCGCAATGGCGCACCGCGGACGCTTGAATATTTTAGTGAACTGCATCCACAAGCCTCTTGAACAATTATTCGCTGAATTCGAAGGCTATCCAAACGATGGGCTGCAAGGTGATGGCGATGTAAAATATCACGGTGGCTATGAAGCCGATCGCAAAACTCGCTCGGGTTCAGACATCCGTATTTCTCTTACCTACAATCCAAGCCATTTGGAATTTGTCGGATGTATCGTGATGGGCGAAGCACGCGCAAAACAAGTGCTTCACCATGGCGGCAATGTGAATGCGGTGTTGCCGGTGGTGTTGCACGGCGACGCAGCCTTTGCGGGCCAAGGGGTCGTATACGAAACTTTGCAGATGATGCGACTTGATGGCTACAACGTTGGCGGAACAATCCACATTATTGCCAACAACCAAGTCGGTTTCACAACCAATCCCAAAGACGGCCGCTCCGGTCTCACCGTTGCTGATATTGGCAAAACAGTTCAATCACCGATTTTTCATGTCAATGCCGACGACATTGAAAACCTCCACGCTGTGATGACGATTGCCACCGAATATCGCCAACGCTTCAACAAAGATGTTGTGATTGAAATCATCTGCTTCCGGCGCCATGGTCACAATGAAACAGACGAACCACGCTTTACTCAACCTACGCTTTACAAACGTGTTGACTCCAAAGCATCACCCTTTGAAACTTACGCTCAGCACTTAGGCAAACAAGGACTCGATGAACGCTTCAACGCGGAAGCGCTCGCAAGCATTCACGGCTCATTCAAATCTGCAATGAACGCCACCTATGATCGGGTTAAGTCAGAGCATATTAAACTCGAGCAAAATTCTCCTCACCGCGGATTCGAATCACTGCGCCGATACGTCTCTGCAGAAGAAATGTTGAAACCTGTCAACAGCAAATTGAGTGTCGATCTCCTCAAGTCTTTGGGGAGCAAGTTGGTCGAGGTTCCCGAAGGCTTCACTCCCAACGCGAAACTCGCGCGAATCATCTTGGGCGAGCGCCGTGACATGGTCGAAGAGAAAAAGAGAATTGATTGGGGAATGGGAGAGCTTTTGGCATACGCAACTCTTCTCAATGAAGGCTTTAGTGTGCGTTTGGCAGGACAAGATGCACGGCGAGGAACTTTCAGTCATCGCCACGGCACACTCACAGATGCAGAAACAGGAAAACATTTCACATCACTGAAAAACTGTTTAAAGAACGATGCACGCATTGAAATTTGGGACAGCCTTCTTTCAGAAACTGCGGCAATGGGCTTTGAGTATGGCTATGCCACTCAACACACCAGGGCACTGGTGATTTGGGAGGCTCAATTCGGTGATTTTGCCAACGGTGCGCAGGTGATCATCGATCAATTCTTCGTCTCAGGAGAAAGCAAGTGGGGACAAACTCAAGGTTTGGTTCTTCTCCTTCCTCACGGATATGAAGGACAAGGCCCTGAGCACTCAAGTGCTCGTCTTGAGCGTTTTTTACAGATGGCCGCGCAAGGTAACATCCAAGTTTGTTACTTTACTAATGCAAAACAACTCTTCCATGCTCTGAGAAGACAAGTCATTCGCGATTTCCGTAAGCCTATGGTTGTCATGACTCCCAAGAGCTTCTTGCGCAACCCGCGTGCGAGTACAAGCTTTGAAGAATTAGCAGACGGCCGATTTGAAGAAGTGCTGCTTGACCCGCGCAGCGAACTTGCATCCGACAAAGTCACTCGGATTTTGCTCTGCACAGGAAAGGTTGCGCACGATTTGCTTGACAGCACCGAGAAGGCTGAAAACAAATCGGCAGCAACATCCACGGCGGTTGTCCGCATTGAGCAGCTGCATCCTTTCCCTCACGCTCAGCTTGAAGCAGCTCTGAAGGCTTATCCAAAGGCAAAATCATGGGCGTGGGTTCAAGAGGAACCACGTAACATGGGTGCCGCCACTTTCATCATGGCGAAAGTGCAGAAAACTCTCAGCAAGGTGAGCAAAGCAACTCTCGAATATGTGGGTCGTAGCGAACGAGCCAGCCCTGCAGTTGGCCTTGAAAAACTTCACCTGAAGGAACAGGAAGCTCTCTTGACCGCGGCCTGGAACAGCACAGAAACCATTGAAATCTGAAGCAAAGCTTCGCGGGATTGCACGGCCACATTCGTAAGTCAGCAATCTCGCGAAGCAAGTCTGCACTCGCCTGCCCGCCCTCCCCCGTCTTTATCGCTTTCAGCGCGTTTCTTTCTTGTTCGGCAGATTTTCGCAAATAACTTGCCGGTCAGTCAATCGACCCGTTAATACGTTCTTAGATTAAGCAATTTGAAAAAAAAGCCGCTCGCAATCTCAGACGACCGGCTTTTCCGCGACCCAGGGGACCAGGCGATGCACACTTTCTTAAAATCTCACTCAGGCGCAAGCCCCTCGAGCAGCCTTTGCAACGAAGAGAGCATTGGATTTCTGATGCTCGCCGAAGTTTTGCGGGCACGCAGTCAGGATATCCTCGACAACCTGCGAGCCGAATCCATCGACCTTGTTCAACTGCGCAGGCTCGCCTTGCATATGCGCCTGTCGACCGATGACCTTATTAAAGGCGCTGGTCTTATCAAACGAGGCCAAATGATCTCAGCAAAGCAAAATACGCCGGTTGCGGAGCCTGCCTCGGTTCAATCAGTTTTAGAATTGTGTTCAATTGCGACCCGCTATCGGCTGGCCGAGCTTGGTATTGAATTTGAAGCTCCCAAAGCGCCGCAGGATCACTTTGTCAATAGCAATCCATGGGAGCTTGCCTATGCACTCTTCTTGATCATTCAATGCGCAGCGCAAGCATTCGTGGCCTCGCAAAGCATTGAATCCGTTAGGCATCGGCGAAACCAATGGCCAAAAATCCCCATCAGCATTGCTGTTGAAGATGGCTTTGTGGATATCAGTATTGCCTCGTTCTCAACTTTCGATCCCAATTTTCCAAGCCCCGAGAGCGAAAAAGACGCAGGTGTGCTCAACCAAGTAGAGTGGCTCTGTTTCAAAGCCCTGATTGAAAGCAACAACGCGCATCTGCATGTTCAACTCTGCAAAAAAGAACTCGGCATTCCCTACTGTATCGTGATGCGGCTCCCTACCTTTCAGCCAGGTCACGAAGAGCCGCTTCACTTTCTCAGAGCGTCTGAACAGATTTAGAGCCTGGCTTTATCGACTGAATCAAATTGTCCCACGCTTCCAAAGAATGAACGTCGCCCTCGAAACGGCGTCCGTTCACAAACACCGATGGTGTCCCCTGCACGCCCACACGCTCTCCTTCTGCAATGTCAGCAGCAATCAATTTTTCTGTGCTTTCGGCGCTGCGGCATTTATCAAACGAGTCGCTCTTCAATGCCAGAGCTTTGCTCATGTCGGCATAGAATTTCTCATCACCTAACTTATCTTGCGCTTCAAACACCCATTTTTTTGCATCAGCCAACTTCCCTTGCAGCGACGCACAATAAACTGCTGCTGCAGCAGAGCGTGCGTGCTTGTGGAAACTCAACGGGAAATGTCGAACTTCCCAGTTCAATGAAGCTCCGTGTTTACGCAGAACCTCTTGAGTCACGGAGCTCAGCTTTCGACAATAAGGACATTGAAAATCGGTGAACTCGACAACCCGAATCGCAGCTTTGGCATCGCCCAGGGTTGCTTGTGAACTCTGCTTAATATCAATCACAGGTGCTTGCGGAGCGCGTACAGCAACTTTAATTTCACCCTTTTCAATGGCTTTGTCGGTTGCTTCTGTCAAAGCCTTCACCCGATTCTGTGCGCTCAGGTAACGAACCATCACCTTCGCGCGCTCTGCTGCAGGCAGGTCTTGCAATTGTTTTTCATTTTTGAAGGTCTCAAGAGACTTATCGACCTCTGCCTGCGTTGGCGTAAAGCTCTTGTTCAACCATTTTTCTTCAGCAGCAAATGGTTTGTCTGCGCTATTGAGCTTAACGTATTTTGCAATTTTTTCTTCCACGTAATGCTGGCGCGCAAGCGACTCAACCGCTTTGAATCGATTATTTTCCAACTCGTAAAGACGAGCCTGCTCGGCCGGTGTTAAATCTTGTGGTGCGAAAATTTTTCCATCAATCGTAAAAAGAGGATTATTGTCTGATGCAAGTGCATTTGCAGAGAACGCAAGACCAGCATAAGCAATTGCAAAGATCGACGACTTCCCATTGAAACCTGCGCGCATATCAACACTCCTCACGAACGACTTTGAATAAACCAACTCAAGATTAAATGGAGCAAATAAGTTATCCTGCTACCGGCGAGCAACATATCGAAATCTATGTTTGGCATGCAAGCCCGCAATCAGGATCAAAAGGTAGGATTTTTCCCAGACAACCGGCTGAAAAAATGTCGGATTTGAAAGATTGAAATTGAAAAATTGCTCAATAGCTCATCTTTCTTCGCCGTGACACTCGTTGGGTTTTTGCAATTCGACGCAGGAAATAGCTCTGACGAACGTTCAACTCCGTGCGTTCGGCTTCAAAATTCAACAACCGAGCCCGTGAAACTCCCAACCCGACTCCGAGCAGCAGGCCAAAAACAAACGCGATTCCACTCACGGCTAAAATTGCGGGCATCACGAACGAGGATGTCTCGGGTGAAAGAAAATTATTGAACCATTCAGGCGGCTGTGCATACAGCTTTTTCAAAACCAGCATTGACAGCAAAAACGGAGCAGCAATCAAAATTCCAGAAAAGAGTGGATAACTAAACAACGCCCATCGTGCAGCGCGGCGCCATGCAGATACGCGTCGAAAGTGCTCGAAGTAATTTTTTTTCATGTACCGCAAAAACGAATCATCCTGCGCGGCCTGTCGCGCTGTTTTGCTCTGCTGCCTTTGACTCGGCGCAACCGAGACAGACTCGTTAGCATCTAAATTTCTCTTCGTCTCGGACATTCGCCCACCTCACTCAACTTCAACTCAAGCGTGCCTGCGATCAATGTGAGCTCCCCAGCCCAAACGCGGTCGCTCTGCGCGCTCTTCTTCAATGACGCGCTGATTAACCAAATCAATTTTGTTCACCACAGCTTCACTCAGCCCCCGCCATTCATCAATAACCTCACGCCATCCGCGTGGAAAAAGCAGACGCAATTTCGCGAGCCGCCAGTAGCCGGGGAAGTAATCGTGGCGCTCGGTCGACCACAAACCTAGAAAGAGAATCATTGGCCCCGAAGCCACACCAATAAAGGTTGCCAGAATTGCATTCAAAGACGGCCACAGATGCAACAAAATGCTCTTCACACTCAGAGTGCCCAGAACAATCCAAATAGCAAAAACATACAGTCCGTGCGCAATTTTCATCGTTGCAAGAACATCGCGGTCACGCGTGCTTATGTCGGCAAGAAAACCGGCCAACCTTTGCGGAATGAACCAAACAACAAAACTCAGATATTCAACCGGTGCTGCGATAAAAAAGTAAAACAAACCCTGGGTGAGGATCATTTTGAAGAATGATCTCTTTCTCTCATGGGTTTCGCCCCAAACCAACTGCGAGGGCGCAATGTTCATCGCTAGCAGCATCCGCCGCATGGTTTGAACACGGGCCAGAAAGACAGGGTCTTTATTGAATTCCGGCCGATAAGCATCAACAAAAACTCTGAACTCACGCGAACTCAAAGGCGGACGTCCATAGGCAATTTCAAAAAGAAACAACCAATTGCGTTTCTCATCCCAACTGGAGAATTGCGCAAGCGCATCGAGAATCGACCCCTCAAGCGCAGCCATCAAATCTTCAACCGGAGTCTCACTGCTTGTCACGGCAATGGGCTCACAGAAATGCAGCGCGATGTCTGAGCGATATTCATCTTTTTCAAAATAGTCGATTGCAACGGGCTGAAGCACAACCGCGAATTTTTCATTTTTCGTGCGTGCCATTGCTTGAAGTGCCATGCGCGCTATGCCGGTTTTTAGCTTTGAAAGATAAGGGAGATCGTGACTGATTCCCTCGGGAAAAATCAGAATTCTATCGCCTTGAATCAGGGCATCAGAAACAGCAACAAACGCTTCGTTGTTTGAATTTGTTCGCCATTCTTTCTCACTGACTCCGCGATCTAGCGCCTGCTTGTGAGCCTGCGCCTCGATCATCATGTCCTGTGTGCGGCGCACCGGAATAGCACGGGCGAGTTCAAGCAGCGGCCGCATCACAGGATGCGACCAAAGAGTGTGCTTTGAAATTGGGCGAAGTGGCACGGGCGCAATGGCCATCACGAGCGCAGGATCGACAATCCCGCTCTGGTGATTGGAAGCCCACAATACGCTGCCTCCAACATAGGGGGTGCCGGACACAGAGATCCTGCGAAAGAAAATCCGGCACAGTGCCTTGGCAAGGACTCTCAGCATGCAGTCTCCAGGGTTTTGTTCTCTTCCAAATATAACGTAAGATGAGCGCTCTGAGCAGGTGGCCTGTCAAAGCCGACACCCGCTCGTTGAAATCGGAACATCTGTCCACGTCAGGAGATTGGCTGTGCCACACCCTCAACCCGCGAAAACAGCTCAATGGAACCACGCGGGAACCATCCATTCAACGCAACTTCCGCTCGAGTGCTGCGTCAAGCAAACCGGCACCATCGTGCGCCGGGTTATCATTGCATTGCACGGCTTCGGCGACAACGCACAGAACTTTTCCACATTGGCAGACGAACTTCGCTTGGCCGATACACTTTGGGTTGGCCTGCAAGCACCGGAACGTTTGCCGTTCCCCGGAGACGGCGGGCAATGGTATGAGCTTTTTGGTAATCCGCATATTCAACTTGAGTCCTCTTGCAACTCGGTTCGTTCATGTATCGAAAGCTTGCAAGCAGCAACCAACCTCACTTGGAAGCAAATTATTCTTTTCGGATTTTCTCAGGGAGCGTTTGTCTCATTGCTGAGTGCACTGCGGTTCCCGCAACAGCTCGGTGGAGTTCTTGCTTTGAGTGGATATCTCGCGCAGGCGCATCGCATCAATTTACCTTCGGATGAACGCAAACAGCTGCCGGTTTTTTTAGCGCATGGCTTGCATGATCAGGTCGTTTTTCCGGCACAACATTTCGAGACCAAGGACATTCTCAGCCATTTCGGCTTCACACATGTCACCGCCAAAACCTACCCTGGCGTTGCGCATAGCTTATGCGCCGAAGAGATCTTCGACATGCGCACATTCATCGAGGGCTTAACTTGAGTTACAAACTCATCCCAGACGCCAAATCCATCAATCTCCGCACCGACGACCTGTCGATGCTCTCAGAAGTCGAACGTTCCATTGCTCTCGAGCAAGCGCGTCTTCAATTGGAGCAACGCGCGCTGGGAGGAATGAATGCTTACCTTGTCAGTCTGGAGCTGGTCGAAGACGACCCGCAAGAAATTCAGGAGAGTTTGGTTGAACTCGGGAGCCTTGTTCGATCGCTCGGCGATGAACCCGTTGGTGTCACCGTGCAAAAGCGCTCAAGGGTGGTACCCGCAACGCTCATTGGCACAGGTAAAGCCGAAGAGCTGCGCAATGCGGCGCGCGAGCTCAAAGTTGATTACGTTGTCTTTGATCAGGAACTTTCACCTTCGCAGGTGAGAAATCTTGAGACGATTATCGAACGTCCTATTTTGGACCGGGCTGGAGTTATTCTCCAGATTTTCCGAAAAAACGCCAAAACCCGCGAAGCCAAGACTCAGGTCGAGATCGCTCACCTTGAATACCTGGCACCGCGCATCTCAAACTCCTGGATCGCTTTCGAACGACAGCGTGGCGGAGGTTCGGGCGGCACGCGTCTCAAAGGTGCTGGCGAAACCCAGCTCGAACTCGACAAGCGCCGCATTCGCGAAAAAATCGCCTCTCTGCGCAAAGATCTCGAACGCATTCAAACGGAGCGGAGCACGCAACGCAAACTGCGTGCAGAAGAGTTCAATGTCGTCTTGGTGGGGTACACAAACGCCGGCAAAACAACACTCATGAATGCGCTCACAGACAGTCATCTTTCAGCCAAAGATGCCTTGTTTGAAACCCTCGATTCAGCGGTCCGAACCTTGAAAGGCTCGCAGAATCCACGTGTCCTTGTCACAGACACGGTTGGTTTCATTCGCAGCATTCCGCATGGTCTAGTGGCAAGTTTTCGCTCAACATTGCAAGAGGCTGCGCGTGCAGACCTCCTTATCCACGTTGTCGACGTAAGTCATCCTAGGTACAAAGATCACATCCGCGTCACCGATGACGTTCTTAAAGAAGTTGGAGCAGGGGATGTCGATCGCATGTATGTCTTCAACAAAATCGACTCTCTGAAAGGTGAACCCAGGCTCGCAAAGATTCTTGCCAGAGCCTATAAAAATGCAATTTGTGTGAGTGCTCAACAGCCAGATCATATCCGCAAACTGCGCGATGCTCTCATCCAGTATTTTAGTCGTAATATGCTTGAAATTTCTATCAAGGTTGCATACGACGATGCTGCACTCATGGGCGCCATTTACGCGCACTCACGCGTGCTTTCAACAGAGTGGACTGAGGAAGACGCCCGCTTCCGAGTGCGTGTTTCGCGCACAAGCGCACTCCGTTACTTCGCCCATCTGCTCACCCCTGCTGAACGCGCACACCACGGACTTGTCACAGAGGAAGATGAGTTCAGTCTGAGCGCACAACCGGAGCTTTCTCGACCATGACAGACAAACCAACACAAGCCCCTGCACCCTCCACGATTGGCGACAAAACAATTCCTGAATCAGTGCACCGCAAAATTCTTGAACTTCGTGAAATCGAAATTCGACTTGGACATCTGCCCAGCGAAACATGGGCAGTCACTGATCTACACAAACGCTTCTCTGACCCAAGTCAATTGAGTCAGTCTTCGTTTCTGGAGCAACAAACTGAAAACCTGTTTCGTGAGATTGCAGGCGAATTGCACGACTGCGGATGGAACCTCTCTGAGATCGCTCAGGCTATCAACAGCGTGGTCTGCTACGCAGGTGGTCCCAAATATTGCAATGAGGACGAAGTCGCCGAGGTTTTGGGATGAGTTCCCCTTGCCCAGCCTGTATTTCCGAGAACAAATCAGTGGCCACAACCACCTATTACGGGATTGGCGGAACAGCGCGCTGGTTTGCGCAGCCTCGGAGTCTTGCTGAGCTCGCTTTGTCTTTAGCGTGGGCGCGCCAACGCAATCTGCCCATTGCGATCATTGGCTGCGGAAGCAATTCTCTGCTGGCTGACGGCACTTTCAACGGACTGCTTTTAACTCTCAATGAACTTGCAACATGCTACTGGGAGACAGCGGAAACTCTTTACGTTGAGGCTGGGGTGAGCAACACCGAGATTGCCGAGGTGTGCCTCGACGCGGGTCGCGCCGGTGCTGCATGGATGTACCGCATGCCCGGGCACTTAGGCGCAACCGTTCGCATGAATGCGCGCTGTTACGGCGGTGAAATCTCACAAATTGCAAGTGAAATTTTCACTCTGGACGTCTTTGGACAATTGCATATCTACCAAGGCAGCGATGTCTTTCACGGCTACAAGAAAACCCTCTTGATGGATACGCCTGAGGTGGTTGTTGCGGCGCGGCTTTCTCTTCCTACCACCGCACCGCGCGAAGAGCTTCTCGCTTTTATGGAAAGTTGCGAATCGGATCGCCATCGCAAGCACCATTTTGATCACCCCAGTTGCGGTTCTACCTTCAAAAACAACTACAGCGTTGGCCGTCCGAGTGGGCAAGTCTTTGACGAGTGTGGCCTTAAGGGCACCCGCCGTGGCGATTCACAAGTCAGTCAACATCATGCAAACTTTGTCTGGAATCTTGGGCATGCCAGCGCACATGACATGCTCTCGCTCGCGGCTCACATGCGCGCTCAAGCGCTCTCAATCAAGAACGCAGATCTCGAGCTTGAAGTTCAACCAATTGGCCTATTCAACGCTGATCTGTACTCAGGCTGTGCACTCAACAGACTAGGACCTTCCGTCGAAGAAAACCACGCCTATTGGGTAGGATTGCTTTGGCATCCACACGCCCAAACTCCAATCAGGCGATGGCAACATGAATCAGCGAAGGCTGCGCTTGCCCAATCAGGCAAAGCGATTCCTGAGAATCAACCCACAGTTTTGTTTGAGTCACCTTTCCTTGGCTATTTCCGAACACCTGGAGCCGGCGAGCCGCGCTTACAGGTTCGTCTCGTACAAACCCTTGCTTTGCCAGACGCCAAGAAAAATCCCAAACAGCCCTTTTTGCGCTGGGAAACCCGACGAACAGATGCAAGCTGTAAAGCAGCGTGGGAAGAATTTTTTCCACTCCGCCCAAACACAGCCGGACGTGGACAGCAAGCCCCTCACTTCCTCGATCAACTTTGGCTGCACAGCGTCTCAGAGCTTTTCATTGCCAGCGGCAATCCTGACTCTGGTGAATATTTTGAATTTGAATTCACCCCGGAAGGTCATTGGATTGCAATCGCGTTCGATGGCCCGCGCCGGCGTAAACCAGCGCATACAGTTCCCAGTGCAAGCCTTTGGCCGGAATTGCCATTTTTTAAAGATGACACTCAGTTCGGAACCACCTTCAGCTACGAATTGCTTGCACCCCTTATCCACAAAAACGAAATCTTAATTCAAGCATGCCTCAGCCTTGGCAGCGAAGGTTGGTTCCTCGCACCTCACTGGTCGCCTTCGGGCAGCGCCGAATGCTGGGACACACAACATAAACCCGATGTCAAACCCGACTTCCATCAACCACAGCGCTTTTGGCGCGTTGCATTGGTCTAGCGAGCGGTTCACAATATCAGCCTGGGACAAGCTCTTTCTAAGGACGGGTGAGCCTATGAACTGCAGGTCACAAGCAACAAAAAATCCGCTTTTTATGTCGCTTATTTTGCTCGGCTTGAGCTTTGCTGTGAGCTGTAAACCGCGCGTTTTTAATGATGCGCAAAGCGCACCAACAAGCGCTGCAGAGAGCAACCGCCACGAAGCGTTAGCCGCTGCGCTGATGCCGCTTTGGCCGACCCCAAAAAATGCGTCCGACATCTTGGCACTTCCATCGGCAACTCAATTGGGGATCAGCACGTCCACTTGGCAGTCTCTCTTGAAAACCGCACTTACGGATTCAGCCTCAGGACGCCAGCTGACCCTTTCAAATCCAGACTGCGCTTTGTCGGTTGATTCCTGGCGTCTCTCGGCAGCTCGCCTTTCACTTTACGAGGTCGACCTTCCAGGAAACGTCACCAGTTGGCAGACTCTTGCACTGCAACGGGAAAGCGATTTGGCTCAACGTGTTCAGCTGCACGTCAGCGTGCAGCCCTGGTGTGTCAGCGAAAGGCTTGCTCGCACCGATTTTGTTCATTCGTTGGATCATGGTTTTTTGTTGACCTTCGACTTGAGCCTGCCGTTTTTAAAGGGCGACACGCGCAGCTGGCTTGAAGATCTTTCTATTCAGAGCCGAGGCAACGATTCGTTTGCTGTCAAATCTGAAAACAAAATCCTTCCTTATGCTAAAGCGCTACTTGATATCAATTCAAGTTCAACAGGGCGCAAAGCTTTGGTTGATGAATGGAATAGATCTCTGCAAACCGCAGAGATTGTCAAAAACAAGTCCTTCCCGAATCAAGCTTGGTTAACAGCAAAGCAAGCGTTGAATGCGGGCCATTCGTTGAGTGTCACGGCAGCTCAGTCAGTGGCACACCCAACCCTCGTCGCCCGTCCGCAAGCGCTCTCTGGTTTTTTTGCAAAATATCTTTCAGAGAGAAATTTAATCCGGGTTCGAGCGCATGTCACAGAAGGGCTCGGGACCTCGCAGCGCTTTTTGCGCTGGGAAAAACAATCTGGAAAATTAATCAACGTGCCAATGCAAACCACATCTGCATTTTGGGATCGCAAAGCCAATATCGTAACCTTAAATCCTCTTCTCGTATCGCCTCAGAACGTCGCACGCATTGGCTTAGAGCAACCCTCAACCGGAGCTCATCGATCGCTTTTGCGTGACGTCGATCTTGAAACCACCCCTCTTGCCAACGACATTTCTTTGCAAGAGCTGATCTCACTCAACGAGAAAATTCTCGACCCAGAAAGAACCTCGGTACATTCGACCCGCTGCGTGAGCTGCCACGGAATCGACGAAGCTCTCAAATATGCGCGCGAAGGACGGCCAGTTGCGCAACGTGGCATTAACCCGGTTGCACTGTCACTTTTTGGAGTCAGCAGTGATGGTCGTCCGGTTGTGAATTTGCGCTCCCTGCGCTCCGCAGAAGCGGATGCGATGCGCTTTGAAGACGAGCTGTTGCATGCACAACGCAGAAGCCAATAAGAATTTAATTCTGCTCCCAGAACTCACCGACATCCAACGCCACGACCTCAATGCCGCTGTCTTGTCGATTCGTTGGTCTGCCGAGTTTCTGGAGTCCAATGAAGAGTCGCAGCCACCTCGCGCGCTGATTGCCGCGCATTTGCGCAACGCCTACAATCAGCTCGCTCCTTTTATTGAATCCATTTTGAAGCGCAGCGAAGGTCAACAGCCATGATTCATTTGCTTCATCTCGATGATGATTTGTTGTTTCTTCATCGCTGTTTGCTTGCGTTTCGACAGTCGCCTGTGGTTGCCCACATCGCTTATTCTTCGAGTCACACACATGAAGACTTCTTCACGCAGTTTGAGCAGTTGAACCCTGCCTGTGTCTTGCTCGACCTGAGTTTTGGCGGCGCACCGTTGCGTGGTTTGGATGTGCTGCGCGAACTTCGCTCGCGCGGCTATAAAGGCTTTGTGATGGTCATGTCTGCACTCAGTAGCTCAGAGATCATCCTCAACTGCATGCGCGCCGGTGCCAACGATTTTCTTTCCAAGGGCGTCGATGAAAGTGAGCTCACCTTCCGTATTGCGCGCCTTTTGCAAGCAAACTCAAGCGTAAATTCAACGACACAAAACTCAGCAGCATTTTTTCCCGCCCACGTCAGCGGACGCTCCATGCGCGAGGTGCAGCAACGCTTGGCACGCCTGCTTGTTTCTTCAGTTCGCTCGCTCCTTGTCAGCGGCGAAAGTGGAACAGGCAAAGAGATGGTTGCCGAGCTGCTGCGACGCATGCTGCCGCCTGGGTCACCTTTTGTTTCTATCAACTGCGGTGCTCTTGCAGCCTCGGTCTTAGAGGCTGAAATTTTTGGTTACGAAAAGGGCTCATTCACAGGCGCAAGTCAAAGCAAAATTGGACTCTACGAAGCGGCCGATGGCGGATGGCTCTTCCTCGATGAAGTGGCTCGATTGAGCCTGTCGGCACAATCTGCACTTCTGCGCGCTATTGAGAATGGCGAGGTGCGGGCGATTGGCAGCACGCGGACAAAAAAGGTTCAGGTCCGAGTGATTGCCGCCACCAACGAACCGCTTGATCAAATGGTCGAAAAAGGCGAATTCCGCGCAGACCTATTATCGCGCCTGCGCGGTTATGAAATCACTCTCCCACCCTTGCGCGCACGCAGCTTCTTGGAGCGACAAGAGATCATCGAAACTCTCATCGCCCGACTTAATGAAAGCTTGTCGCTTGAAACGAAAGAATTTCGAATTTCTCACAGCTGCATGGCAGTGCTCACTGATCTCGCCTGGGAACAAGGCAATATTCGCGAACTGTGGCAGACACTTCAGGCTATGAGTGTTGATGCTGTTGACGGTGTGTTAACCCTCGAGCACCTGCCAACACGCTATCTCGAGAAACCCCTGCAAAAAGCCAACGTGCAAACACAAACCACACTCCAACAAAATGTGCTGCAGCTCGACTCACTCCACCCTAACCTCACGCACGAACACTCCGCAAGCGCGCAGCCGAACCCGTCGACAGCGTGGCCGACTCCGCTGCAGCAGGTTGCTTTCCCAACTTTCCCATTGCAATTTGAATCACTCGTCGATGCTGTTTTTGAACACGTAATTAACGTCTTGAAAAAATCAACCGGCGACACAAATCCCAGTCAGCGGACAGTTGCGCAGATGTTCAATATCAGTAGACACGAAGCAGCTCAGCGTTTGGCCAATCTCAACCCTGCGCACAAAACTTAGTAGCGAGGGTAAAGTTCAATCCCTTTGCTGCTGAGAAACTCCTCGACATTTTTGAGTCGTCTGCGCTGATCTGCCCGGATCTGCGACTCGTCGTTATTGAATCGGGCAACATCCTGAAAACGATTGGTATCAGGATCGCGATAAGAGTCGACACAGAGTTGTATTAGGTTTTCGCTGGAAATGCCGAGAGCCTTCAAGCCACCCATACGTTCAAGGAAACCTTTTCTATCGGTCGCTGCTTGCGGACTTTGCGTAAATAATACAAAGAATGCAGCGGCAAGCATTGGATGATTTGCAGGTAACAGTGCGCCGCGCGCGGCATCTTCAAAGCGAGAACGCATCGGCTTGAGTTTGTTTTCAAGAAAGTACTTATCCGCTTCTTCAGGGCTTCTATTTCCGCATGAAATACAGCTAAAAACTCCTACATTGCGATATCCGGAGTCGCCGTGACCATAGTACGCTTGAGTTGGCGATCCATCTAAATTGATAGTGCCTTCGGCGTGACCAATGGCCAAGATCAGAGTCGATTTTGGCGAGTCAATTGCGTCAGCAAGGTTAAAAGAAATAACACCGGCCGGCGCGATGGGCGAAATGGGTGCTGCAGCCTGAGCGGGCTGTCGTGATTCAACCGGGACTCGGCCGGTGATGCGAATTTTATTCTGACACGCCGCCTGTGACGCCACCAGCAAGGCAGCTATTGCAATTGAAAAACGCACGCAAAACTCTCCAGTCGTCCGCCATCATTGTAGAGTCTGACGCCGCGCATCTCGAGCGCAGGCTGCAATCTTTGCAGCGCCAACACTCAGTCGCGTGCAGGGCGACGACCACCCGGAGCAATCCATTCCTGAAAGCGTTTCAATTCGTCGGGCGTAAAAGTCGACTTACGAAATGCAGCTCCATTGAGCGAGACTTCGATCCGGCGGTTGGCAGCTCGCCCTTGCTTCGTTGCATTGCTGGCCACCGGATAGCGGAACGCAGCACCCACAGTCGAAATAATGTTTGCTTCAAAACCTCTCGTCGTTAGCGCTTTTTTTACTGCATCGGCGCGGCGTTTTGAAAGAGCCATATTGTAATCAAGCGAGCCCACCGAATCCGTGTGTCCTTCAATTTTGACTGCATTTGGTTTTTCAATCAAAAGCTTTTGCATCAAAGCATCAAGCGTTTTATTCGCCTCAGGGGACAGTTCAGCACTGTTGAATTTGAAGCGCACATAGCCGATATCAAAGACCTGACCATCCACCAGAAGTCGCAATAAACTCTCATCACTCGCCAACTGTCGTGGTTGCTCTTCTGCTCGGCTTTCAGCGAGTATGCGATCAAGATCGGTATCCGACATCGTTCGACCCAAATCGCGAAGGTCGATGTTGTCTTCAGTTTCTTCAACACGAAGTCCACCCTGGCTCCAACGAACGCCGGCCATAACTCGCATCAAAGGTGAACCCACACCGCGGCCAAAGCCCGTGCCTGCGGAGCCATGCAAACTCAAATTCTCGTTAAGTAAATATCTTGCTCCCGCTGCCCATTCCCAAGGGTTTCCCGCACTGTTGAGAGAAATGTATCCCTGACTAAATTCAGTTTTGATTCCTGCTTCAAGATCGACACTCTTAGGGCGATTCTTCGTTCCTAAAAAGGTCCAATTGAAACTGCTTTCCCAACTTGCAGCCCAACTGCGTGCAAGCAGTGTTCTCTGCCCACCAACAAAACCAGTATCACCAATCACTCGCTCGCGATCGCCCCAAATAATAATCCCCGGGGTCAAGCTCACTTCCCAATCTCCAGCAGTGGAAAAAAGCGAGCTTGGAACACTCACCTTAAGGCGAGTTGTTCCGTCAGACAAAAGTGCTTCTTTGCTCCCCGAGGGAACTCTAACCTCAGCAGCCAGCGCATGAGTTCCGGCAAAGCGGGTTCCCCATTCAAGGGCCGTATATTTCAAGCCAATGCGAGCATCCGAAAGCAGAAATGAGCTGCGCGAACCACCCAGTCCAAGCAAATAATTTTTTGGATTTTGATTCACGTTGACGAGCGCAAACGGGAACACACTCTGGATCTCGAGGTCTTTCAAGAAACCATAGCCTACTGAGGCATGCATCATCCAAAGATGATCAAGCACTCCTTGGCGTTTGCTTTTGCCATCACCCAACTCAACAGGGTGCAACGCGTAATCCGTTGTCGCACCATAAATCCACGACCGCTCAGGTGTTGAATGTGGTGTTTCGCTGAACAAAGCAGAGCTGTTACCCGCAGCTGGCGCAAAGTTCTCTGCGTTAACTCCAATCGCAAAAGCAAGTTGCGGAGTAAAAAATAGTGCTCCCATCGATACCGTCGCGCACAATGTGTTCAGAGCTGCTGCTGAGCGCATTTTCATCAGACATTCTCCTGCACATCGGGTGCGTTATGTTTACTTAACCGCCGCGTGCGTCTGCGCAATGCCAAGATCGGCAAAGCAAGCATCGCGAGCATCATTATCAGATTGATTTTTGAATTGCTTTTCAACGTTGAAGCAACAACACCGCAGTTGCCGGTTCCACCTTGCAGGCGCAAGCGAGAGAGATCAGTTGCACCTTGCTCATCTCCAACCACGGCAAATTCATTGCTCGACAAGCTGTTTGCGGGGTCAGCATTGCGATAATCGCGAAACGAGCCATCGGCTTTTCTATCCGGATAGAATCCATCGCCCTTGGGTTGGGGAGTGCCAATAGGATCACCATCAACTGTTTTGCCATCATCCGCAGAAGAGCAGGCCAAACCGGTGTCCGTTGAATTGCCCACATTCACCGTAAAAGTTGCTGTTGAGCTTGTACCATCTTGGTACACAGGCTTTACAGTCACAGTGTTTGCCCCTGATCTGAGGCCAACAAACTTAACAGAAAACTCACTGCCCGGTTCATTCGGTGAAACAGCCCGATAGGAATAACCAGCGGGCTGCACTGTCACCTCAACATACTGCAGAGCATTTGCATCCATCTTGACAAACATGTTGTCGAGCGTTGTAGCCAATCCTGATTCATCTTTGGCGTAAGAAAACTTTACCTTGCCATTTCCAGTGCGGGCACTATTTTCAATCAAAAAATCAGCTGGATTCAACGTCGGCTGACCATTTTCGTCGTAATCGAAATATGCGCGCTGATAAGCCGTATATAGAACATGATGGACATTGATTGTATTGAACGTACTTTTCAGTGCTTCAGCATTTGCATTTTGAATGGCGGCTTGTGCCTGACGATCCACACAGTATTCGCTCTGCTGACCAAAAATCAGTCCCGATTGAATCGCTTCATTACTCAATCGTGGTGTGCTTCGGCAGGTGCTTGCGGCAACATTCTTTGGCACATTTGGCAAGCCATCGGTAATCACCAAGACATGACGTCCAACATTGGCCGTATTAGCCGCCGAGAAAACAGTCGCCGCACCTTTGAAAAAATAGGTAAAGTCGGTTGAACCACGGGGTGACGCCGCGGCAAAATTCACAAACTGCTTAAGAGTCTCAACTGATGCAATTCCCTCGGCGTTGCGCAGTGGAAGATATTCGCAAATCGATAGTTTCACTCCCTCGCGCGATTCATTCCAACGCGTATATGCCGCAGCATCCGGAAATGTTGTTTGGTTCGCACAATTGTCTGGAGTGAATTTCGCGTTGTAGTTGTCTTCTTTGCTGTTCGGGTCTTCAATTCCGGAACGGCCATTGTAGTTGATGAGCGCGATCTTTGGATCGCTTCCGTTGCCAACTTGCAGCCCACGCTGCGCATAGGAATCAATAAAATTATTCAATATCCCGGCACGTGTTGCGTCCGGATCTGTGGTCAATTCACTTTTCGAGTTGTCGAGCAAAATCGCGAGCTGTCCGCGCAACTGATTCGCTCGCGACTTGCAGTTCTTGACCTTCCAATTGAACACATACGTATCGCTTGTGGCGCCGCTGGCTTTTGCGAGATTGATTTGAGAATTGAGCGCAAATCCAGCCGAACTTCCCGGCAGGCAGTCCACACTTGTACTCGAGCTTTGTTCACACTTTGAATACGTTGCTGCAAATGCTGGAAACGGCAGCGCGGCAACGGCCACGCATGCAAAAAGACCACGTGTGCCGATCGGCAAATTATTCCTCACAGCCTGGAGCTCCTTTTTTTAACTGGTCAAAGACTTCAGCTTATTCAAAAATATTGCCATGTTTGCCCTCATGTGAACCACCCCAAAACAGTCCCGCCACGGATCAGCGGTCGAAGAATTGACATCGACCCCCCAGGTGGGCGAGTTTGCTGTCAATCCAACAGCAGACAAATCATTGTTCATGCGTGAATGGCCTCAGAACGAAGAGCGGACTTGAATCATGGCTACGGCAAGCAGTACATCACAAAGCGGTCGCATCTCGCACAAGACAATCTACCTCGACTGCAACGCAACAACCCTCACTCATCCGCTTGCCTTGCGGGCCGCGCGCGAGGCCATGGAGCTTTGCTACGGCAACCCAAGTTCAACCCACATTTCCGGTCTTCACGCCAAATCGTTCTTGGAAAATGCGCGCGATGCCGCGGCCGAAACCGTTGGTGCCCACTCCAGCGAGGAAATTATCTTCAACAGCGGTGCCACAGAAGGCATCCAAACCACCATTTTTTCTGTGCTGAATCTTCTCGCACAAAGCCAACGCAAACAAAGCACCTTACCTCGCCCGCGGATTCTTTACGGCGCAACCGAACACAAGGCTGTACCAACCGCCCTTCACCACTGGGCCGAGGTGCTTGGGGTTCCGGTTCAAATTGAAGCAATTCCGGTTGATGCAAATGGAATCTTCGATCTCGAGTTCATCAAAGCTCGACTCAAAGAAACAGCGCTTTTGTGCACAATGGCTGTCAACAACGAAACCGGCGTGATTCAGCCTCTTGAACCCATTGCCGAACTTTTGCGTTTGCCCGAAGGCCGCGACTGTTTTTGGTTTGTCGACGGTGTCCAAGCTCTTGGAAAAGTCCCCCTCAAGCTCCACGCCCTTGGCGCGCACTACGCGTGCTTTTCTGGTCATAAAATCAATGCGCCTAAAGGAATTGGCTTTCTTTACGTTCGCTCTGAGGCTCCATTCACTCCACTCATTGTTGGCGGTGGACAAGAGAGGGGCAAACGCTCAGGAACCGAAAACCTCCCTGGCGCAGCCGCCTTCGGACGCATCTTGAAGGCTCTCAATGAGCCAACACAGGGGCTCTTTCTTTCGCATGCTGAACTTGAGCAATGCAGAGAAAAATTAATTCTCACTTTGCAAGCCTGCTTCCCAACCCTGGCTTGGAACGTAAATCTTGATCACTGCGTTCCCACCACACTAAATTTCTCTGTTGAAGGGGTCTCGAGCAAGGAACTGATGAATGCGTTTGATGCCGCTGGAGTGCGCGTTTCTGGTGGTTCTGCGTGTAGTTCAGGTAAAGCCACAGAAAGCCACGTCTTGGCCGCAATGCATCTGCACAAGTGGCGAACGCAAAATGCAATTCGACTTTCTTTTGGCCCAGGCAATACCATGCTGGAAATCGACGAGGCATGTGCGGCTATTCAGCAGGCTGGAGAGGCTTTGCAGGCCAGTTGCATGGTTCCAAACCTGCCAGCACGTGCAGAGCAAGCGGCGCAGTTTATCAGCCAAATGGGCCCTGGAATAAGTGAACTGAGATCATCGCAAGGGACACGCGCTTGGCTTATTTCAGGTCAAGATTCTGAAAGTTCAACTGCGGCAGCGCAGACGTTCCTTGTCGCAGACTGCAATCGCGCACTCGCAGAGCTGCAAAGTAAATTGCATTGCCGCGGTCTTCCGACCGCGCAAATTCTCGTCCTTGATGAACAACACAAGCCCGATGATTTGCCGCCCGGTTGGAATATATTCAGCACACTTTCAGGCACATCACTCTTCTATAAGCCAACCCAACAAGCCGGCCCAAGCGGGACACTGTTTTGCCCGGATGCAATCTGCTTAAAGGAACTGCAAGAAAACGAAAACATTTGGTTGAATTTGTCGGCAGACAATTTACTCGTTTGTTTGGCAGCAGAAGCAACTCCTTTGACTGCCTATGACGTTTTCTCTTCCACGCAATCCGCAGTGCAGACCACCGTCGCAAAACCAATGTCCGGACAAATCGAATGCACGAAGCAAGAACTCATGCAGCTCTTGGTTCATGAACGCTTTATGGTGCTCGATGTTCGCGAGCCTTTTGAAGCTGCAACCAGCCACCTCGATGAAATACTTTTTCGAATTTTAGGCAGCCGCGGAAGCAAGAAGCTCAGCCAAGAGCGGATCTCGCATGTTGATTTCCACGTCGTGCCTTTGTCCCGATTGCCGCAATTTCTTCTTGATTGCATGAAATCAATTTCACCCGAACGCATTTTATGTGTTTGCCGCAGCGGTCAGCGTAGCCTACAAGCCGCACAACTCTTGCGTCGCACAGTCAAACGGGAGGCTTTCAGTTTGAAGGGTGGATTGGCAGAACTTCTTGCGCCGCCGGTGTCATTAACACCAAGCAAATCCTCAAGTGGGCCCCATGTCCCCTGATGATACCGAACATTTAGGACACACAATCGCTCAATTTACCCTGAATAAATTGGACTGCTTATTGATTCAAACGGCCGATGGTAGTTATTCACTTCGCTACTTCCTTGATGAAGGTCGTCTCACAGAGCCAATGCACAGTTCGAAAGGTGCTTGGTCTGAAACCCTTCACATTTACTACCCCGCCCTCAGCAGATCTCTCGCAGGTTTTTCGCCTCATCAGGCTCAATGGAATGTTGCATCCATAGGACTTGGTCTTGGCTACAATGAGATCCTTGCAGCGGCACTTGCGCTCAAGAACAACCTGAAAAGCGATTCCCTCGAGATTGTTTCTTTTGAAAGCCAAGCAGAATTACGTGCGGCATTTGTATGTTTTTTTCGAGAACAACAGAATTCGTCTGCTTCCCCAGGCGAATTCAAAAGTCAGTTTAGTTCAGCGTCTGAGTTTGCAAAATCAAAGTCTGAGTTTGCAAAATTTACAAATGCAGGGGATCTTCCCGAGGTCTTGCGGAACACCTACCAAGACATCGTAGAAAAAGTCTCTTTGGAAGTGGATGTTGAAGCTCGTGCTCTCAGGGATTTTCTCGCAGCACTCTTGCGGCAAGAACGGTTGAAGCTTCTTCCGGCGTTCGCTCTGAGCACCCCGCTTCAACCCTCGCACATGCGAAGTTTTAACTGCATCTTGTTTGATGCTTTTAGCCCGGAGAGCAGTCCCGATCTTTGGACTATGCAAGTCCTTGATTGTCTTGTTTCGCAACTCGCCGCTTTGCAGTGTGTCTTTGCAAGTTACGCGAGCCGAACAATTCTTAAAAAAACCCTGAAACGTGAGGGTTTCCGGCTGGAAAAATACGCAGGTTTCGCGGGCAAGAGAGAAAGCACGTTGGCGTCACAAAAAAATAACTTTTTGTGAAATAAAAAAAAGACCGGGAGGACCCCGGTCTTTCTTGATGCAACCCGGAAACGAGTCCCGGGAAACATTCGACTCAGATTACTGAGCAGGAGCAGCAGCAGGAGCTTCTGCTGGAGCTTCAGTTGCTGGCTTAGCAGCCTTAGCAGCCTTCTTCTTGCCCTTCTTAGCAGTCTTCTTAGCCTTCTTCTCTTCCTTCTTAGCTTCAGCAGCTGGAGCAGCTGGAGCAGCTGGAGCTTCAGCTCCATGAGCAGCTGCTGGAGCTTCAGCTGGAGCAGCAGCTTCGTTAGCCATAGCAGTTGAGAATGCGAAAACGGATGCGATAGCAACAAGAGCGAGTTTCATGAAAACCTCCAGTGAACAATTGTTCAAAGCTGATAGGGAACTCCGACGCCATGTCTGAAAGCCCCAAGGTCAACTTCTGCAGGGAATACGACCCAGCACTTCCTTTTATTCCACATCCATTTTTTTTTTCAACCAATCCAGACCTTGAATCGAAGAGGCTTTAATCAGATAGTCTTTGAAAGACTCATCAGCCTGGCCTCAACAACGAGGAGAAACACATGCAAGACAAGATTTTCTCAGTTTTTAAAGGAGCGACTTGCAAAGCGCGTGCAAGAGGTTTTTTTGGTCATCTGGCCAGTTCTGCAATTGTTCTCTTTGCTAGTTCTCTACCCTACAAAAGCTTGCAACCCGTTGCCCTGGCAGCAAACACCTCTTCGCCCCAAGCCCAACAACAGATTCGCAATGGGTACTTTGTGCCGCTTGAGTTGATGCCTGACTTTTGGAGCAAGGAAGCTAAGCTTCTCAGCTACCGTTGTAAGGATCTCAAGCTCATCGTCCGCTCGCGCATTTCTCCGAGCATCGAATATAAAGTTTCAGAATCCGTCATGAGCGAGGCCACGTGTCATTCAACGGTCAAAGCCATTCAAAGCAAAGGATGCTTTTGCGATGGTGGCGTGCTCAAATGCATCGAGACGGAAAAAATTGAACCCTGGGGGTTTGTCTGCGCGAGTCCCTACCTCTGCATGCCTTTTCGAGGAGAACAGGTTGGAGTTCTGCGGGTGAAAGACATTGGTAACTTTTTCACACCGCAGTCTTGTCAAAAGGAACTCGACGAGCTGGAACGCTAAAATATTTAAGGTCTCGATCTGCATCGTTGAAACTTTTAGAAATAAAAAAACCACCCTGTGCGGGTGGCTTTTTTCTGAGAAAAATGGCTCCTCAGGCTTTGGCTTCGACTTCAATCTTAGCCAATCCAACGAGGTGCTTGAGAACCTTGTCTACCAACACTTTCCCGCGGAATTCTTCGATGACTTGTTGGCCGTAATTGCGGAGGAGGTCCTGAGGACGCATACCTGACTGCATTGCAAAGTTGGTGATTTCTTGACCGACTTCTTGGTCATCAACAGTCAAACCCTCTTGCCGAGCAATGTGCCCCAACGCGAGAACGCCTTTCACTTCGCTTAACGCCCATTCGCGATATTCATTACGAACTTTCTCGTCATTCGAGTCGAGCTGGCTGCCTTTTTCGCGACGACTGTTTGCATCTGCAACAGCGCGGTCAATCGTGCCTTCAACTAAGCTTTCAGGAACATCAAACTGATTCTTCTCGAGAATTTGTTTAATGATTTGGTCCTTGAAGAGAGCAACTTTATTGCGCTCATTCATGTTGGTGATTGATGTCTTCATATTTGCGCGCAATGCGTCGAGATTTTCAGCACCAAAACGTTGCGCAAAATCGTCCTTCAAGACCGCCACGTCGAGCACTTGAATTGAATTCAAAGTGACGTTGAACTCAGCGGTCTTACCCTTGAGCGATGCGTCACCGACGCTGTCGGAGTATGTGACGTTGATCTTTTTGCTTTCACCGGTCTTCATGCCGACGATGCCATTTTCCAGCTCAGGAAGAGTGCTGCCATCGAGCTGCAAAAGCACGTTCTTAGCCGCGCGTTCGCTGAGTTCTTTTCCATCAACTGCAATAGCGTAATCAACCCGCACAGCGTCTTGCTTCGCAGCGCCGCGGCCGGATGATTCAGCAACCAATTGGTTTGCGTCTGCAGCGAGTTGGCGGAGTGCACGAGCCACTTGCTCTTCGATGTTTGGCTCTTTTTCAGCGGTTTTCAGAACCAACTCTTTGTAGCCAGCGATGTCAACTTTGGGGTTGATGTCGACCGTTGCTGTGTAGCTAAATTGCTTGCCGTCTTCGAATTGCCCTTCGACGTCAATCATAGGGAAGCTGACGATTTGAAAATCAACACCCTTAATTGCTTCACTATACGAGTCATTGACTGCTTTTTCGTAAGCGCGTTTTGCAACGTCTTGAGCAAAAAATTTCTTTACCAGGGCTGAAGGCACTTTGCCTTTGCGGAAACCCTTGATTTCGGCCGTTTGTTGAATTTCGGTAACAGCCACTTCGAATGCGGATTTAACCGAATTTGAAGGCACTTCGATTCGAAATTTGCGGCGAGTGCTGTTGATTTCTTCAATTTGAGGGGTCGTCATGGCGGTGATCTCACTTCCATCTGGGTTTCAAAGCAGAGTCAACAAAAGAAGCCTTTGGCAATGCGGCAAAGACTAAACGACCCTGCTTAAACCACACTGCAATGGTTGGTCAACGCGCGGGCGCAAAGGCCAACAGACTCTCCCAGATGCGTGCCCGCCACTCTGGAAACGCCTCAATTTCGCGCACATCAGGAAGAACGAGGATTTCGAAATCTCCCAAACCTTCCACTTGGCAGGCAATGGCCTCGAAAGATTCACACGGAATCTCGAAAGGAATCCCCAAAGCAACCGAACACACTTGTGCAGATCGCCAACCAAAACAAACGACCCGCCCCAGTGTGGGAGCCTCAAGAACCGCCCGCGTGCTTGCGATTGTTGGTGGAGCCACCGGGTGAAGTTGTGGAGATTTCGGCTGTGCATCAAAAATAGTATGAACTGACACCGAATCACGCCAGGGGAGTCGCTCCAGCAAGCGACGCAGAATCGGAGGCATGTCTATCTTCTCTGTCTCCAATGTCTGTGAAGAGGTTATGAAATCAATTAAAAATACGCAGTGAGGCTTTGCGATGGAATTGCTCGCCTGGGATTGCGCTGACGACGACCGAGGCGCCAGGGGTTTTGGAAAGCGTTGCACACCCGAAGCTCTCAGGGCATAGTACACTTCCAAGATCTGCTGCAAAGAAGGTTTTTCTGCCATTTTTCGCGTCCCCTCTAGGTAGCGCAGGATGTAGACATGCTTTTGAATGGCCTAAATCTCACGGATGACGAAAAGCTTTTCCAAAAGACTTTGGACACGCTTAGCACTGTGCTTAACCGCCCCGCCAACCATCCTGTAACGTCGCAGCGCGTGACGCGCAACTGTGGCATTCTTGAAGGTTTGGTTCACAAGCTGAAAACCAACGAGTCATCGATAGCCCAACTGATGGTTGAGCAAACTCATCGCCCGCTGGCAGGTTGTTTGACTGAAGTCAGACGCTCAATTCAAACGCTTGAGAAGGCGCGTGACGCGGCCCATAAACTCTGTGAACCGCGCGCCTATGACTTCTCCGATGCACTGCAGGGTGGGCACTCGGCGATGTCGCAGAGATTCACATTTGCCCCACTATTTGCCATCACACCGTTTAATTTTCCGCTGAATTTAACACTCCACAAGATCGCGCCAGCGATTGCCCTTGGTCTGCCTTTCGTCTGCAAACCGCCGTTGCAAAGTCTTGAACTTTTTTCATTGCTCAACGACTGGTTAATCGAATGTGGACTTGAATCCGACAGCTTTGCTTTTTACTTCGCCTCGAATGAGGGGGTTGCGAAAGCAATGGACCGACTTCCGCTTCCACTCATCAGCTTCACCGGCAGCAAACAAGTCGGATTCCAACTCAAGCAAAAGTACTGGGATCGCAAACTCATCCTAGAACTGGGCTCAACTGCCATGGGAGTGGTTTGCAATGACGTTCCCAAATGGGAGCTTGAACGCCTGAGTCAAGATTTGGCCAAGAGTGGCTTCGCAAACTCCGGCCAGTCATGCATTTCTTTGCAACATTTGCTTCTTGAGAGCGATGTTTGTGATGATTTAATCTCACATCTAAAACACACTGCCTCGAACATAGCCCGTTCACGTGATCCAAAATCTCTTGAAACACTGACCGGACCCCTGCTCGGACGTGCGGCTTTTGATAAAGCTTTGGACCTGCTCAATCAGGCTCTCGAATGCGGTGCGCAAGTTTGGAGCGCCGGAGAGCATAATCCCAGCGAGCATCACCTAGCTCCAACGCTTGTCATATACCCGAACTGTCAGGCGCGAACGCTTGACCAAATCCGCCTCACCAGGGAAGAGGCGTTTGCTCCTCTCATCTGCATTCATAAGCTCCCGGGCAACATGAGTGTCGACAAACTCGCCGAGCTGATGCAGCGCTTCGACGCAAATATCCATGCATCGGTTTTCACTTACCAAAACAAACGAGCCCGACAGCTTTACGAAGTTGTGCCAAGCAGAAGTGTTTTGTGGAACGAGATTCCAAGCTGGCGTGCCGACGAAATGCCATACGGCGGCGTTCAACTGAGCTGGCACAATGGCCGCTTGCAAAATGCGGGTCTTTTGGGCGATGAAGGCCCGTATCAGACAATGTTGGAACTGACGGTCGAACGCCTGTTCGTTCTTCCCTGAGAGCCAAAACATTTGTTAAACGTATCTGTATGATCCATCCGCTCAATCCCACGGCAGGTTGCCGCCTTGACCCGGTTGAATCACATTCAAATGTCAACCTGCATCTGGAGACATCTGCACATGTCCGAAGGCACCTGGAGCCATGATCCGTTTCGCAAGGAAATCGTCACACTCGTCTGCGAAAGTTTCGCCGAACTCTGTCGTGAATGGGGCGTTGAGCATTCCCTCGAGGCAAACCAGGTTGCTGGCCTGATGACTCTTCCACCCGAGTTTTCACTTGGGCAAGCCGCTTTTCCTTGCTTCAGTTTCGCAAAAGTCTTGCGCAAAGCTCCTCCCATGATCGCTCAGGAGCTGGCCAATCGCATCCTGCAAAAAAGCCGCTCGACAATAACCAACGTGGATGCCGTTCAGGGCTATCTTAATTTTCATCAAAACCCTGCAGCGGTTGGAGAAAAACTCTTTGAGCGGATCGCTAGAGATAGTTTTTTTACTGGTGAAAAGCTTCCACCGAGCGTCAAAGAAAAGATTGTTGTCGAATACTCACAACCTAACACGCACAAAGCAATGCACGTTGGGCATTTACGCTGCCTTGTGCTTGGCGACGCCGTGTGTCGAATCTTGCATTACGCGGGTCACGATGTTGTGAAGGCAACATATCCAGGCGACCTTGGCGCTCATATCGCAAAAACCCTTTGGTATCTGCAGAATCGGTACAAAGGTGAAATTCCAAAAACCGGACGCGCAGATTGGCTCGGCGATATTTATGCACAAGCGGATGAAGCTATTAAACAAGACACTGGAACTGAAAAAGAGCAAACGAACCGAACTATAATCGCAGATATTCTGAGCCAATTGCAAAGCAAGAAAGGTTCTGCCTACGATCTCTGGCTTGAGTCGCGAGACTGGAGTCTCGAGCAAATGCGCTCCATTTATTCTTGGCTTGGCGTGCATTTCGACACCTGGTTTTATGAAAGCGAATGTGACGAACCTTCGCGTACCTTGGTTCGCGAAAAATTTGCCGAAGGATTCTTCGTTCAAGACCAGGGTGCTATTGGCATCGACCTCAGCCCTTTTAAATTGGGCTTTGCGATGTTCTTGAAGTCTGATGGCAACGGCCTGTATATCACCAAAGACCTCGAACTGCTGCGACGAAAGTTTGCCGATCCAAAAGTCACGGCAAGCATTGTTGTCGTTGACCAACGTCAAAAACTTCATTTCCAGCAGCTCTACAAAACCGCTGAGTTGATGGGGTATCCACAAGCCAGCAAATCATCAACTCTCCTCTATGAAACTGTCAACACTGCAGACGGCAAACCGTTTAGTTCACGCTCCATGACCGGCCTAAAGCTTCTCGATCTTCGCTCGGCCATGGAAGCGAAAGTGACTCACGATTATCTTGAACGCTACCGCGGCACCTGGAGCGATGCCGATATCGGTAAAACCGCTGAAGAGGTTACGATTGGAGCTCTCAAGTATGGAATGCTGAGAGTAGACAACTCAACACAAGTCACCTTCATTCTTGATGAGTGGTTGAAACTCGATGGCGACACCGGCCCATATCTGCAGTACATGCATGCGCGCTGTTGCAATATTTTGGAAAAACAGGGCCATCCGCAAAGCAGCAACGTTGTTGAACTGCACGAGACAGAAGAGCGCGCACTGCTTTTCCACCTGACCCGATTTAATGATTTCGCCCAGCAGGCTGCTGCTCAGCTGCGCCCGAGTGTTGTTGCCGGGTATCTCTATGACTTGGCGAAAACCTTCAATCGCTTCTACGAAGCTTGCCCGATCCGATCGAGCGAAGGTGCGCTACGCAATAGCCGACTCCTGCTGGTTCAATCCGCGGCAAGAATTATGAAACAGGGTTTGGAACTCCTGGGAATTCCTGCACCGTCGAGGATGTGACATCTCTCTCACAACGCCCCTTCCTCTCTGCAAGGAGGAGCTTCAAACTCCAGACGAGCCTTTGAAGAGATTCTCTAGGGAAAGGTTTTGGCCGATGAAGCGTACCTCTGCGATGGCAGGACTTGCGGTGTTAGCTTTAGGATTGTCTGTTGGAACCAACAGCGGCTGCAAAAAGCTTTTCGGGTCAAAGACTTCGAACGACACACAAGAAGCATGGAATGAAGCAAATAATCCCGGCAATTTATTGCTCGAAAATACCTTACTAGAGAGACGTTTCGACAAATTAAAAATGGCTGCCGTGGTGAGCGAAGAAAAACGTCCTTGGTCTGACAGTTATTGGCCAAACTACCGCGGCGGACTTGCATGGCGCTGGAACGCAACCCCAGCGCTCGACTTCAAAACATATCCTGCACCAAGCAAGGAGCAGGTCAGCAAGATGTCGATGCGCGAGCGACTCGAACTTTCTCCCGCAGAAAAATACGACATTCTAACCGGCAATTGGAATTATCCATTGCTCGACTACGAGCGCAAAAGAAACAACTCAACCGATGAACAATGGCGTGGAATCTGTAACGGCTGGGCCGCTGCTGCTGCTCACTTCCGTGAACCGCGCCCGGTGATTGTGAAAAGTGCGGATGGAATTGAAATACCATTTGGTGCCTCGGATATTAAAGCGCTCCTTGCACTCTACATGGCACAATTCGCAGATGGCGGCGTGCGAATGGTGGGAGCTCGCTGCAACGCGAAAGCAAAGCCAGGCTGGGAATCGAGCGGAGACCAAGGACTCCCTCAAGGACTCACCGAATGCCAAGACGTAAATCCTGGATCCTTCCATCTTGTTCTTGCCAACTACGTGGGAGAATGGGGACAAACACTGGTGGGTGATCTCGTCAATGGCGAGGAAGTTTGGAATTACCCGATCTATGAATACAAATCTTATATATTAAATGAACAACCGCCTACAGCTGGAAAAGCTGCTCCTGGGACAGTCCGTGAACTAAAAATTCAAACGGATCTTCGATTCAAAATTGAAATTGACCCTCCCAATGTTCACAATTTTAATGAAACAGGACAAGCAGAAGTGGGGGACTGGCGTGTCAGTTACCAATACACCTTGGAGTTGAATGCCGCGGGTGAAATTATTGGTGGTGAGTGGATAACCCCGCTGCACCCAGACTTTCTATGGACACAACCGTCGGTCAAAGATTTCAAACTTTATTTCAGCAAACTCAATGATCTCTATGCAGCATCGATGAAAGCCAACCCTGTAAATGATTTGTTGAGCTTGAAATGAGTGGGTTGCTTGCCGATGCATTCAATTCTTTTATCTCCATTTTCGTTATCGTCGACCCGTTCGCGGTGATTCCTGTTTATTTGGGTTTAACAGATCGATTCAGCGATGAATCGTTGAAAAGAATCCGCCGAAAGGCGACGATTGTCGCCTGCTCAATTCTTATTCTTTTCGCTATTTCGGGAATGTCACTGTTCAATATCTTCGGCGCCACCTTGCCCTCGTTCCAAATCGCAGGCGGCCTACTTCTCTTTAAATTCGCGATCGAACAGCTAGGAGCCAATCGAGCACGAGTTAAAGACGAAGAGCGCGACGAAAGTTTGCAGCGGGACGACATCTCTATTTTCCCACTCGCCACCCCACTGCTCGCGGGTCCCGGAGCAATCTCAACAGTGGTTCTTCAGTCATCAAAAGCCAAGTCGCCAGAAAGTCTCTTTCTCTTGGTCCTTGCGATTGTCTGTGCGGTCGCCCTGTGCAATCTGGTTTTGAAAATGGGTCCGCTGCTTTATCGGGTCATTGGTAAAACAGGTCTAAATCTCCTGACTCGTCTCATGGGACTCATTCTTGCCGCTGTTGCGATTCAATTCGTCATTAACGGATTGACCACGGTGGTGCATGAATTTGGTCAAAATTTAAGATAAGACTCCGGCACTGGTTCCGGAGGACGACGTGGCAGATTTCAAGACAAGCCTGGAAAAGACTCTTTTAACGGCCTTTGCTGATGTCACTGCATATTTACCTGAGAATGATACAACTTCACTGGCCATCGCTGAACAAATCAATAAAGCCATGATCTACCCTCTGGAATCCGGTGGAAAGCGCGTGCGCCCCTGGATTGTCTGCCTGATGGCAGAGGCGTGCGGAACTTCAGCCCGGCATCCTGCCGTTCTTTCAACTGCTGCTGCACTTGAGCTCGTGCACACCTATTCACTCGTGCATGATGATCTGCCGTGCATGGACAACGACGATTTCAGGCGCGGAAAACCAACCACTCATAAGGTCTTTGGCGAGGCCAACGCGCTTTTGGTGGGCGATGCACTGCTGACCCAAGCTTTTGCAGTTTTGGCGCAGCTTGCTGACCACGGTGCTGATGCTCGAACGGCACTGCGCTGTGTCGAAATCCTTTCACGCAACGCCGGGCAACGAGGCATGATTGCCGGTCAGTGGCTGGATTTGTCGCAAACAAATACGACGACAAATATCAGCTGGGACATGCTTAAGACAATTCACAATTTAAAAACCGGTGCCTTGTTAGGTTGCGCATTTTCACTTGGATTGCTCGTGGGATGCTCGTTAGAGCCCTTGGGAAAATTCAAGACGCTCACTCAGAAGCAACTCGATGAGTTGTTGATGCACGCAGAATCAGCAGGACAAACAGCTGGTCTTGCATTTCAAATCGTCGACGATGTCTTGGATGTCACGCAAAATTCAATTCTTCTCGGAAAGACAGCGGGCAAAGACGAACAGCAAAACAAACTGACAGCGGTTAAAGTTCTTGGGCTTGAAAATGCCACGAAACGCGCCGAAGAACTTACCAAACAGGCACTAAATGACATCGAATCCTTGCGTACGAAACTCGCAAATCTTTCAGGAGTCTCGGTTTCTAGCGGAAGTTTTCAGCCAATTTATGACTTCGTGAGTGGGTTGTTCATGCGAACATCGTAAAGTTCGCCATGCCACGGCATGAGTTGGTCGGCTGTCGAGCCCAATAACCAGCGGGCCACTTGCGCTGCTGGCTGCGCTGGATCAACGAGTCCACCACTGTTTTGCAGCGATTTGAATTTCGGCAATGCTGGAAACGCATTTGGATCCGCAGCAAGAACCTGCCGCATCATGTCGGTCATGATAGTGCCGGGTGCAATTGAAAAAACTCCAAGTTGGTCGGCGTCAAACGCCGCGGCGAGACATTTAAATTCCATAAGAATTGCTGCTTTACTCGAGCAATAAGCATCCCAACCAACATAGGGCTTTATTGCTGCTCCGCTGGATATGTGTGCAACAAAAGGCGCTCTTTTGTTTTCTCCAACCTTCCATGCCTGTAAAGACGCGCGGATCGCGCAAAGTATCTCCACACCGGCGGTATGATTGACTCGCATTGTTGCATGATAGGATTGCCACCATGCATTCCACGCAACGCCTTCGCGCGGATCGGGCTTCTCGGACATCGGCCCAAGCAAACCTGCGCCGTGAACATATCCAATCACCGCGTGGCTACTGACAAATTGCAGCAATTCCTCAGCAGGATTTAACGTCCAGGCGGCTTCCAGATCCCAGGCAATGCATTTGTCTGAAACAGGCCGAGCCTGCTCAACACTGCCTTTTCTGACCAAACTACACACTTTGAAACCTTGCCTGCGAAACGCAGATGCCAGCGCATGACCAAGCCCTCGCGAGGACCCGGTGAGGATGATCCAAGAGTTATCTGCAGAACTCATTGCACTTTCTCCTTGAAAGCAACGGCAAGAACAGCACTTGCAAGCGGGAGTTGACAGAGGGGCAAAGAAGTCCACCCAAATTTTGCCTGAGCTCCCTTAAACTCCGCTTGGAGCCTTGCGTCAAAAGGGAGAGTCCTATGAAAGGAATAGATTTGTCCAGCATCCAAGCTGAACAACACAAGTCGAAAACGCCACCCTCTGCGGGTTCATTCACGCGTCATGTGCCTTTGAGTTGGCTTGTTGCAATCTCCGGGCTTTTAACCCTCACCGCATGCGCATCGAGTTCAGCCAACAATGCGACAAATACCTCGGGTGCACCAACACAAACCTCACCAGGTTTGGCTCTTAGTGTGCAGAATCCTCCTGCTGCCGCAGCACAAAGTTCGGGTCCGGCGGCAGCGCAGAATGGAACCCAAGCTCCAACACAAGGATCTGCTACAGCACCCGCTGCAACAACGGGAACATCCGCGAATTCTCAACATGCGACCCCTGGGACTCCTGCGACTGCCGACACGGCTCAACCGAGCAGTGAGTTAGCTTCAAACAAAAAAAGCCCAGAAAAAATCCAACAGCCACTCGAGAACACGACAGCTGTCGAAAAATCAGCAAATGCGCAGCTATCATCAAATGAATTTGCTCAGTTAAAAGTTGAAGTCATGTCGCTGCGCGAGAAAGTTGCAACACTGCAGCGAAAGTTCGAAGTTATTTTGAAAGGCCAGCGCTCGGGTTTGTATGAAGATGATTCGGCAAGTATTCGCCAAGCTGTCAGCAATGCGAATTCTGCAAACAGACATTCACTCGTGCCAGCGCTGGGAACTGCCGGCCCCCTCGATCGATTCGAAAACGAATTCGACAATGTCGCCAAAGAAAAATCTCTTATGCCAGAAAGCGCGCAGAAAATTGTTGATAACGGTGTTGCTTTATTGGAACAGGGTGAGTTTGGCCGGGCCGCGCAGAGCCTTGAAAATTTTCAGCAACGTTTTCCAAATAGCCCTCTGAGCAACATTGCAGAACTCACACTTGCCGAAGCATATGTAGAACTCAAAAGCCCACAACAAGCGCTGCCACACCTGAGAACTTTTTATCTGCAACATCCGAATGACCCTCAGTTGCCACGCGCCAAGTGGCTTGAGGGACGCATTCAGGAACTGAGCCAGGCACCGCAAAAAGCAGCACAACTTTATCGCGAAGTGATTGCACTTTCTCCGCAATCAGATGTTGCCCTGCGAGCGCGGGCTGCGCTTGAAAAGATTGCTGGGGGTTCGTTGCAATGAAATTGCGCGCTGGTCTTGGGTTGCTTGCAGTTGCTTGGTGGTGTGCTTTGAGCGCCGCGCATGCACAAAACAACCTAAACAACCTCGGCAACATCAACGGTGCAAATGCCATTGGTGAAAGCACTGGTAAGGCTGGCAGCAAAAACTCAAGCAATGAAGTTCTTGATAGCGAAGAACTTGAATCTGATGGCGCGAACTCATCTGAAAATAAACCAAACAACGCCAATAGCGATCTTGTTGAAAGCAACTCAAACAATGCTAATTCCGGAAATAGTCTCAAAAACAATGCACTGAGCAACAACTCAAACAGCGTGAATGGTTCACTTGGCAATACCAAAGCGAATTCAAAAAATAATTCCTTCAATGGAACTAATTTTGCCTCGGCCAATGCGAATTCGGCTCAAAAAAACAACTCCGGCTCAACAAATAGCGCAAATGCAGAGGCAGCTGCCAAGAACTTGAACCCGGCAGCAGCAAACACCTCAAACGTGCCAGCAAACTCCAACGGGCAAGCAAACTCGAAAGCAACACTGCCGCCAAACGCAGCTCCTCTACCCAGCGCTGAAGATACACCCCCATCGCCCGACGCATTGTCGGCAAGCGGACTTCCAGCCGCTCCCCCGGCAGGCGCTGACGAAAGCGTGTCACCTGCAGAACAAAGCTCAGAGTCTCAGCCAGCAGAATCAGCGGCTACGCGGCGAAAACAACGTCGAATGGCGAAAATGAATTTGGCAAAAAAATTGGCTGAATCGATTCCACCCTTGAAACCTGGGGAGGGTCCAGCCGAGTATGTGGTTCAGCCAGGGGATACCCTTTGGGATATTGCCGACCAACTTCTCGACGATGCGATGTGGTGGCCCCGCCTCTGGGTTTTGAATCCCGAGGTGACTGATCCCGATAAAATCGAGCCCGGGATGAAACTTCTTTTCTACCCGAGCACCGGAACTCGGGCGCCGGAACTTGCGGTTCAAGACATTGCAGATCCTTTTGGCGCTCCAAAAGTCGAGCTCGCGACTTTGCAAACTTTCAGCATGAACGTCAGCCGCTGGATTGGACCGCAGGGTGACGTGGTTGATCCAGCGAACTTACCGGGGGATCAGAACCTTCTCACCGTGGGCGAACCAACTGTGAATGCAACATACATGATCAGGCTGCCTGGTCTTTTATCAGCGACCGTAGCGAACTCGGTGGCAGAAATCGTTTCAAATCCGAATTCACCGATGCTTGCAGGTCAGGGGCGAAATCTGATTGCACGTTTTTACGACCGCCCGCCAAACCCAGGTGAACGCTTTCTGGCCCTCAAACAAACCTCGCTTTTAACCCATCTAGAGCCGATCAAAGCCGACGGCGAACTCTATACATACACAGGAATTGTTGGGGTTGTTCGCAGCAGTCCGAGTGGTTATGCATTGATGGTTGCAGAGGATAGCGGGGCGGAAATCAACCCCTCCGACGTCCTTATCCCACTCAACAAAAACCTCTACGTCCCGATCGACCCGAATGCGCCGGGCCGCCCTAACACGGCCCCTGCCGTGGTGGTGGCCACGGAAGACGGCACCTACACCCATGCCGGACCTGGGCGGGCTGTGTACCTGCAGGGAACGGATGGCCGCAACCCGTTTAGTGTTGGAGACGATGTCGAATTGTTTATGCCACAGGGCGATTCCTATGGTTTCTCGGATGAACTCGTGACGCGCGATAGAGTCGCACTTGCGCGAGTGGTTGATGTAAACCCCGACTCCGCCGTTGCGATTATCTTAAAAGCCAGCCGTGAGGTTTCGACAGGAGCGAGCACACAGGCGAACTTGGCAGACCTCCCTTAAAAGCGAAACTCAGCGCGGTGAAAAAATCTGGCTGACCGGTTAACTAAACCACAAAGAATCAATCATAAATTTTCTTGCATGCCCTAAACCCACATGCTAGAGCCCCGCTTAGGAATATCCAAAAACTAGGACTTCCCCGAAGTCGGCATCGTTCGGATGTTGTTTTCGCCTTCCTAAATATGATCCTCCTGCCCTTTGAACTCCAGCCTTTTAAAAAGTACCCTCACACAACGACCAATCACTTTCCCTCCTCCGAGGGACGACCGACCCGACGGCCACCGAACAGACCGACGGTTCATTTTTTTATTCGTTACTTTTTTTGGAAAATTCAGCAGACGAAATTCATTCGACGATCATTTCGTGTCTGCGCGCAGGACGCTCAACTCCAGACTCTCTGAAAACTTCTTCCTTCGCATATTTGCGCAGCTTTTGAACGCTGCGGTCGAGTCTGTCGACGCTCCGTACAACAGTTTCGATCATCTCAACGAAGTTATCATGGTCAAAATTCGGCTTTAGATAGGAACGGGATTTCGCATCGGATTCAATTTCCTCCAAGAAACCTTTGGTAATGAACAAAGCATTGTTCACTTCATGAATCCATTCACGCAAGCGAATACTGATCTGTCCAACAGCCTCTTGAGATTCTTGAGCCATAACGCACCTCAGAATTGAGCCATGCTTCTGTTCGAGTCACGGCATTCTCACTGAAGATTCACGCTTGGTTCAGCCAAAGTCCAACGGCATGTGTCAGCAACCGGACACATTTTGCAGTTCCACCTGCCTCTTGTGTGAGGTCGGTGGGTTTGTCGGCCCACATGTATGTGTCAATGTGAGTCCAATTGCAGGCACCTACAAACTTTTTCAAAAATGCAGCCGCTGTGATTGCACCACCGTGCCCAGAACTTGCCGAGTTACTAAGGTCAGCAACATTGGACTCCAACCACGATTCGTACTCGTCCACGAACGGCATAGGCCACACCCAATCTCCCAGCAGCCGACCTGTATCAACCAACATCTTTTCAATATTCGAATCAGAGCAAAACAACGCATCCACGCTCGGACCAAACGCGGTTCTTGCAGCTCCCGTTAAAGTAGCCAAATCAACGAGCCAATCGGGTTTCTCGGCAGCGGCATAACAAAGTGCATCTGCGAGAACCAACCGACCTTCCGCATCGGTGTTGTCAATTTCAACGGTCAGACCATTTTTGGCTTTGTAAACATCTCCGGGGCGCATGCTTCTTCCCGAAACCATGTTTTCCGCAAGAGCAAGGTAACAACTGACGCGCACAGGCAAACCAAGTCGTGCAATTGCGAGAAAAACCCCAAGCGCAGCAGCTGCACCGCCCATGTCTTTTTTCATGTTGCGCATAAAACTCGACCCCTTGATATCAAGTCCTCCGGAATCGAAGGTGATACCTTTTCCAACGAGAGCGAGATGCTTCAGTGATTTGCCTGTGGAACGAGGAAAGTAAGTGAGCCGTAGCAAGCGCGGCGGAATATCACTCCCCTGCCCAACCGCATTGATGAGCCCACAGCCTTCAGCAACAAGCTTATCTCGGTGATAAACCTCAACGGCTATGCGGTTTGGATCGCTTTCAATATCGCACTCGCGACGCACTAATTCGCGAGCAAACACTTCAAAACTCTCTGGGTTCAAAATATTTGCTGGCATGTTGACAAGACTGCGTGTCAACAGCATTGCACCAGAAATTTTCTCACCGGAAATACGCGCCTCTTCATTGATGTGTGCACACCAAACTTTAAGCGCCTTGCGCTCAATCGTTTCAAATTGTGCGGATTCTTTGATCTTGAGGTTGGTCGCTCTTTCCAAAAGACCGACAACAAAATAACGTTGTTGCTCGCTAATTTTTTCCATGACAGTTGCAGAAAAATCGACAACAACGGATGGAAATTCACTTAGAGATGTGTGCGACAAAAAAAGCGCAGAGAGTTGCGCTCCCCAAGCAGTTGCGTGATGAGCAACCCCCGGCAAAGATAATGCGAGTTTTTTCGCCGGCTCTTTTGTCAGCACTGCCAAAAATCGCGGAGTCTCGGTGTCTACCGCAGGCAAAGCATAGAAGTGCTTGCCTTTGAGTTCTCCGTGAATAGCTCGTGCACGTTCCATGAGCGATTGAACCGCTGGGTCAGGTTCTCCTTCAACAATAACTTTAACAACTGCCGCGGTAGATAAATCTACCGGTGCACGATTGAGAAGAATGACTTTGCGCTTCAGTAAAAAAGAGGCAGGAGATGAGCCGGTCATAGTGCTCCCTTGTCGCGACTGGCAAGCAATGGGGCGACAATTCGACCCACCTCCCGATTCTTAGAAAGATCTGTGTAGCGTTGCAATGCAATCTGCCGCGCAGCTAAAAATTGAGCGTAAAAATTGCTTGATGCAAAACGGAAGGATGGTGAATTGTATCGCTCAATAATCTTGCAGAGGTCTGTGCTGCCGGTGGACCGAACTGCCCGCAAAACCCCAGCCAAACCATGATTGTATGCGGTCAAAGCCAGCGGCCAAGATCCGGTCGCATCAAAATTTTGTTTGAGCAATTTTGTGGCAGCGAGAGTTGCTGTCTGCGGATCTGTCCTCTTATTTACTGCTTTTCGACCCAGGAGCAGCTGCATGGTTTGTGGCATCAGCTGCCAGAGTCCAACCGCACCGACCTTTGATTTGGCGTGATTAACGAAGCTACTTTCTACATGCGGTAAAAAGGCAATATCGAGTGGCAGGCCTTGCGCTTTGACGATGTTCTTGATGGTGGGGAGATATTGGAGCGATTTCTGCACGCCGGAGTTGAAGCGCGACTTTAAACCTTGCTGAATTCTGATATTTTCGCTCGCCTGCAACAGATGACTGCGGGTGAGTTCTGAGGGGCGAAAAAATTTAGCAATGGAGCGCTCGGTCGGATTCCAATTTTTTGGGGAATCAATTTTTTCTGACAAGCTGCGCAACGATTGTCGATAATGCTCCTTGAGCATGCGCATGGATTGCTGACGCTGCGGTTCACTTCCACCCAAGCGGACGGTTGCGTATATTTTTTCGAGATCATCTCGGTCGTGAATGAGCGCTTCTTGGTTATCAACTTCTGCGTAAACGCGTTTCCAAAAAGCAATATTTTCGCTCAAGCAACTCGGATTTGGAAATTGACTCATGTCGGCGGCAAAAGATTTTTTATCAGATTGATTTGCAACTCCCGAGCGCCCCCGAGTTTCTTTTGTCGACGGAAAAGATTTTTGCTGAGCGGCTGGCACATTTGCGCTTGCGGGTGGAATTGGGCTTGGGATTGCAGCGTTGAGATTTTCATCGCTCCCCATAATTGAATTGGATTGCCCTTCTGAAACAGACAAAACATCATCAAAAAAATTAGCATCGTCTGGCGTTGAAACCCCCTTTTGCGGAGGTAGATCAATTTTAAAATCAATGGCAAACGCTGAAAACGGCGAAAGTGATAGCACAGCAAGGCATCCCGCTGCTTTGAGTCGATTGCCGGCACCCGGACCCATGAAATAGCGCATGTCATCCCTCACTCTCTTTAACTATCATTCAGACATCGCTATTCTTTCTCAGCAGAGCTGCAGACAGGATGGGACAATTTGCCGCTCCACTTTTTGACACTTTAGCGGCGAGCCTGAGGAGGTTGTGTGAAAGCGCGGAACAGCGTCTTGGCGAAAAGCCTGACCACTGGGCTATTTTTCTTAGCCCTGATTGCTCTTTGGCTAACGCTCTCAAATAGCACTGCGGTTCCCGAATATGTTCTTCCTTCGCCAGGTCGGGTGCTAACAACTCTTTTGGAAGACAAGAGCATTCTCTGGTCACATGCCGAAGAAACGCTCAAAGAGTGGGCAGTGGGCCTGGGGCTCTCCGTCATACTCGCGCTGATGCTCAGCTGGCTGGCCTTTGCAAGCTCAAAGTTCAGTGCATTTTTGCAGCGTATTTTAGTGGTGAGTCAAAGCGTGCCGTATTTGACAATTGCTCCTCTCCTCTTGCTCTGGCTTGGCTTAGGAGCGGCACCAAAAATTGTTCTTATTCTTCTCACCTGCACCTTTCCAGTCGCTCAACTCACGCTCAGTGGCCTCATTTCAGCGCAAAAGGAATTTGCCATTCTTGCGACCGTCTTGCGGCTTGAAAAACAGCGAGCCCTGCGCTTGATCTATGTTCCGGCAGCTTTGCCAGATTTTTTTGAAGGTGTGAAGATTTCCGTGACGTACGCTTTCGTCAGTTCGGTGATGGCAGAACTGATTGGCAGCGAGGCGGGTTTGGGAGTTTATCTTTCGCGAGCGCAGTCGGCATACCGCACCGATCGGGTGATGGCAGCTGTTTTGCTCATTGTGCTTTTTAGCTTGCTGTGCACCTGGTGTGTTGAACTCATCAGCAAAAAGGTGCTTTTTTGGAGGATCAACCAAAGTGTCTAACCTTGCTCTTGCTGCAACCTTGATACCCATCACGGTCGCATTGGATTGGACTCCCAACACCAACCACATTGGGCTTTATGTTGCTCAAGCAAAAGGATTGTTTACCAAACAAGGCCTCAACGTTCGCATGGTGCAGATGCGGCAAACCAGCACCACTCAACTTGTGGCAGTGGAAAAAGCTCAATTCGGAATAAGTTTTTTGTCGGACGTTTTGCATGCGCGCGCGCAAAAAATTCCGGTTGTCTCGATTGCCGGTATGCTTCCCGAAAACACCAGTTGCTTTGCCTGGCGGGCCTCGACGCCTATTGAAAATGTGAAGGGGTTTGAAGGAAAACGCTACGGCGGTTGGGGTTCTCCTGAAGAGGAAGCCACACTTCGCTATGTTATGAAAAACTCCAATGCGGATTTTTCAAAACTGAAAATGGTGACCACTGGAATCAGCGACTTTCTTCCTTCAACAATCAAAAATGCAGATTTTATGTGGATTTTCATGGGCTGGGATGGCGTTCGAGCGCAACTCGAAAAAGTGGCAATCAAGACAATTTGCTTACGCGACATCGACCCTGTCTTTAATCACCCTTCGCCGTTGCTCATTACCTCTGAAGGTTACATTAAAGAAAACAAATTGCTGATAAAAAAATTCCTTGCAGCGACCGCCGAAGGCTACCAATTTGCGGCAAAGAGTCCTCTTGAGGCTGCGAACCTCTTCTCACAATTAGTACCTGAGACAGATAAAAAATTAGTGGAAGCATCGGCCCGCACTTTGGCGCCGGAATATGTGAAAAAGGTGCCCTACTGGGGATATCAAGAACTGGCAAAATTCAACGCGTACGCAAAATGGGCAAACGAGCAAAGGATTCTTGATCTCAAAGAAGATGCAACTCAGTTTGCAAACAATTCCTTTTTACCAAGCGTGCCGCTAGGAACTCGTCCATGATCTCTATCCAAGGTCTTTCTTTGGCTCTCGACGGACATTTGATTCTTGCCGACGTCAGTTTCAAAATTCGCGCAAAAAGCGTTGTCGCTCTCATGGGGCCATCGGGCTGCGGCAAATCGACTTTGCTCAAAGCCTTAGTTGGAGTTCTTCGCTGCTCAGAAGGACACCTCCTCCTCTCCGAGGGAAAATCGCATTTGCTTATGCAATGGAATGATCAACAAAAAGAATTTGCCTTGGTTCCGCAATCCCCCCTTTTGTTACCCTGGCGAACTGTTCTCGAAAACATTCTTATTGCTGCACCTGAAGGTGGCGACAAGCAACAAGCAATCGACAAAGCAAAAGAACTTCTTCGACGGGTTGAGCTTGAAGGTTCGCAACACCTTTATCCTTGGCAAATCAGCCAAGGCATGGCCGCACGCGTGTCTTTGGCAAGAACCTTGATGATAAAAAGCGGAGTCTTGCTTCTGGATGAGCCCTTTGCTGCAGTGGATGCAACAACTCGCTTTAAACTCCAACGCTGGTTACTTGAACTGGTCGATACCCTGCACCAGACCGCGGTGCTCGTGACTCACGATCCACGCGAGGCCCTGCTTGTGGCCGATGAAATTCTGATTTTGAATGGAAAGCCTGCGCGCATGATTGAGCATATCGAATTGCCCGAGAGGTCGCAGCGGTTGCTGACCGACTGGATTTTTGGACCTTCGGCAGGAATGCTTGAAAAAAAGATCCGCTCAGCTTTGGAGAAAGTCTAAATGGATCAGTTTGTCATTTTCTTTTGGTAAGCCTGTTCATCATTCATGGATGCCTGAACGACTTCACAAGCAAGCTCGAAGTCGTCCATGTTCAGATGACCTTTTTCAGAAATCACTTCCCGTAGGCGATCAAAGGACGTGACCAACCCATGATTTTGTTCGAGCAAGCCATCAACCTCAGCGCGCAGCCGACAAACCTCGCCGCCAATGCGGGTAATTGTTTCAAAAAGATTGCCTATCTGACGTTCTAGATAGGGATCAATCATCGAGTCATCTGCCATTTTAAACTGTGGCTCGTTTGTAATCACGACTTCATCACTTGTGTCGTCCTGACCCAAGTCCAGTGATAGACCGCGATACTCAGTCTTCATTTTGCACACTCCACATTGCCCAGGAGCCAAACCATCCTGGGCTCCTTTGCATGGGTATCGGCCTCACCTTCTCGGGGCTGAGGGTCAGTTCTGCTGCCTGAGGTCAAATTGGCATGAGTGCAATCCTGTGCTATTCAAAGTGCTTCTCCCTTGAGGCGTTTCAAAGAAGGGTTTTTTCGCTCATGTTTGATATTTTTAAAAAGATTTTTGGAACTAAAAACGACCGAGAACTGCGCCGCCTCGAGCCTATTCTGCGCCGCATCAACGAAATGGAGCCCTCGTTCCAAGCCCTCAGCGACGATGCGTTGCGGGCAAAGACCAGCGAGTATCGCGAGCGCCTCACAAAAGGCGAAACCCTCGATTCGCTGCTTCCTGAAGCATTTGCAACGGTACGTGAAGCGTCTCGCCGCGTCCTGAACAAGCGCCATTTCGACGTCCAGCTGCTCGGCGGAATGGTTCTTCATGAGGGTAAAATTGCCGAAATGCGCACGGGTGAAGGAAAAACCCTAACTGCAACCTCGCCCCTATACCTCAATGCGCTGACCGGCAAAGGTGCCCACCTGATCACCGTGAATGAATACTTGGCGAGCACTCAGGCGGAAGAAATGGGGCGCGTGTACAACGCCTTGGGGATGACTGTTGGGGTCATCACCAGCGGACTCTCGGACCGCGATCGGCAAACCGCTTATGCCTGCGACATCACCTACGGAACCAATAACGAATTCGGCTTTGACTACCTGCGCGACAACATGAAAGTTCGCTTGGACGACTTTGCTCAGCGCGGCCATCATTTCGCGATTGTCGATGAGGTCGACTCGATTCTCATTGATGAAGCAAGAACTCCGCTCATTATCAGTGGTCCATCGGATCAGACTTCCGACAAATACCTTACAGCAAATGATGCTGTGCGTGGTCTGCGCCGCGAAATCGATTACACGGTTGATGAGAAAGCTCGCAGCTGCGCGCTGACCGAAGAAGGCATCCACAAAATTGAAAAACGTCTTGCGGTTGGTAACCTTTATGACCCAGAACACATGGAGCTTGTGCATTGCATCAACCAAGCCCTCAAGGCACATGTCGTCTTCCGCAAAGATGATCACTATATTGTCCGCGAAGGCCAGATCATCATCGTCGATGAATTTACCGGGCGTTTGATGCACGGACGCCGCTACTCGGATGGCTTACATCAAGCCCTTGAAGCAAAAGAAAGCGTTGCAATTCAACAAGAGAACCAAACGCTTGCAACCGTGACATTGCAAAACTTTTTCCGCATGTACGAAAAGCTTGCTGGTATGACGGGAACCGCAGATACCGAGGCTGTCGAATTCCATAAAATTTATAAACTCGATGTTGTTGTCATACCAACCAACAGGCCGATGGTTCGTGAAGACCAAGACGACGTTTTGTACCTCCGTCAAGGTGCCAAGTTTAAATCGGTGGCCGACGAAATTGCTGAGGCAAATAAACGCGGACAGCCCGTCTTGGTTGGTACAGTGAGTATCGAAAAGAGCGAATTGCTCAGCGATTTGCTCAAACAGCGCAAAATTGAGCACAGCGTTTTGAATGCGAAGCATCACGAACAAGAAGCGCAAATTATTGCCGAGGCAGGGCAGCGCGGACGGGTGACCATCTCAACCAACATGGCTGGCCGCGGAACCGACATTATTCTCGGCTCGGGAGTTGCAGACCTGGGTGGCCTTTATGTGATTGGCACAGAACGCCACGAAAGCCGCCGGATCGACAACCAGCTGCGTGGCCGTTCGGGTCGGCAAGGTGACCCTGGCAAAAGTCGGTTCTTCCTCTCGTGGGAAGATGACCTCATGCGCCGCTTCAACAACAAGGCAAACCAATTCCTCATGGAACGGACGATGGGTGATGAAGCCCTTGCCGACCCAATGCTCACTCGAGTTATTGCGAACGTGCAAAAGCGGGTTGAAGGCTACAACTACGACCTTCAATACACGTCGGATACCCCAAGCATAACATTCAATGTTGTTCCCGGGTCAGGGGACGGAGTACAGCCTTGCCAGTCGGAGTCGTCGTTCTCCCCCTACATTCGCCGCATAGACGGGCAGGAGGCCA
>RGDM01000190.1 GCA_009918675.1 bacterium | reverse complement strand
GTGACCATTACTTCAAGCAACTCTGCGCCCACTTGGAATGCATCGGTGGTGTCTGCAAGCTATATTTCAACCATGGCAACAGCGGTACTTGAAAATGGCACATTGCCTATTAGCTACAGCTCGCTCAGCACGGCAGCTCCAGCAACAGATGCCGATGGCCAGGTTATTAAGTACAAAGTGACTGCAGTGAACAGCGGTACGCTAACCTTGGGCGGAGTGGCATACACATCGGCAAGTACAATGCCAGCAACCGCATACTTGAGCACAGGCGAAACCATGCTGTGGACTCCGCCAACTGACATTGAAACTTCGCCACAAACAGCATTCACAATGAAAGCAAGCGACGGAACGCTGGACAGCACACAGGCTGTGACCGTGAAAGTCAACGTCACACCCGTCAACTCCGCTCCTGTGATTGTTGGTCCGTATACAGTGACCGGCGTGACACGCAACACTTGGAAGGAAGTGACCTTCGCAAACCTGATTACCTACTTGGGTGTGTCGGATGTCGAAACCGCATCGTCGTCACTTATCCTGCAAGTGGAATCTCTGGTCTCTGGTCAAAGTTTGCAGATTGGAAACTCGGGCGGCACAGGCGGCTCGGTGACAGCCTTCAGCAGCAGCAACAAGCAGCTCACGACTGGCAAGAGCATTTATTGGTTGCCACCTGCAAATACAACTGGAATTGTTGACGCAATTAAATTCTCTGTGATCGACGCAGGCGGTGTTTCGTCCGCAACTCAAGGCCTGTTGCGCATGAACATTGATACGGGTTCGAATGCAGCACCTAGCATTGCAACAGCAACAGTTAACTTGAATACAACAGTCGGTACAACAGGTGTGGGCGCTGCGTTCAGCTTGAGCCACACTCAGCTCCTCGCGGCTCTTGGTGCAACCGACACCGATAGCTCTTACATCACCTTTGTTTTGACTTCGATTTCGAACGGCAGCATCAAGAAGAGCAGCACAACAATGACCACCACCACAGGTGCGTCGCAAGCGAACCCAATTGCACCAAATGCAACTTCGATTGTGTCACCCGGCGAAACCGTGGTCTTCTTGCCAACAAGCACCACAACCGGAAGTGCTGTGACTCTTGCAACAGTGATTGCATACGATGGTACCACCTACTCAGCAACGTCAGGCACTTTGCAGGCCACCTTTACTGCAGCTGCAAACCAAATTCCTGTGTTGGGCTACGTGCGCGACTTCACAACCGGCACCAAAGACACCAACTTTGTCTTTAGCTACGACGACCTGCGTGGTGATCCAACTCTCATGAACTTGGGTGCACAACGCACCGATGCATTCGATTCCGAAGAAGTGATTGCGAACAAGACTCTGAAATTCCGTATCAAGGCCATCAATGCAAGTTCATACCTGTGCTTGAACAC
>RGDM01000189.1 GCA_009918675.1 bacterium | reverse complement strand
ATTTAAAATAGAATTATTGCATAAATATATTATTTTTTTAGAGAATCAATATAAAAAAAAATATGATATATTATCTAATGATATACATAATTTTATGGATTCTTATTTAATAAAAAGCAATCAAGACAATATTAGGCATTTAGTTAATTATAATTCATTATATATTAAATTTAAAAAATTAACTCAGCAATATAATAAATTACAGCAAGATTATAAAAATTTAGCTAATAATACATTAATATCCAATACTAGTAGTAATAATACTTCTCCGGATTTTAGACTTTCTAATTTAAATGTATTACGTTTTATGTAATATTAGAATTTATAATTTCTGGATTATAACCATTATGTAATCTTGTTTCTTGAGATCTATAATCTATAAATTCTTTTATTTTATCTTCAAATTTTACTTGAACTGGTCTAGGTTCTTTTTTTTGTTTGTTATTAAAATTTACATATAAATCATTTAATTTATCTTCAATAAATGGTTTCATTTCTACTTTTAATTCATCATCATGAATTAAATATTTTTTAAGATAATATATATACTTTTCAAAGTTTTCATTTTTTATTGAATCATTCATTCTAGTTAAATGATTTAATAACTCTTTTATAAATTCATCATATGTTAATGTATTCCAAGTAATTTTATGAGTCTTTTGATCAATCTCTAATATTAAATATTCATAGATTGGCTTTTTAAATCCTGGGAACATTAATAAAATTTTTAAATTATGATTATCTTCATTATTTAAATTAAAATGTAAATATTCTAAAATTTCTAATGTTCCTCGAAATAATGATTTAATTTTTTCTTGAGGACATAAAAATTTTTTTTTCATAGTCTTAATATATAAATCATCTCCAACATCATCTATAATCCATTTTCTTAAATAACTAAAATCAGTATCGCTAAATGCTTTAGTTTGTAAAGTTAAATTAATTATATTATTATAATTTTGAATATTATCTCCATTAATATTATTTTGATTATAATTACCATGAATATGAACATTATTTATATGTTTTTTTGTTTTTTCATGTCTTAGTTGATCTGCAGGCCATTTAAATTTAACATTACATAAATTACAATTATATTCTTTTTTGGGAGAATCACATGATATTTTTCTATTTTTATGCTCTTTTAATTTAGATTCGTATTTAAACTCTTTATTACATTTTGTACATTTATAAGCCATTTCTAAAATTATATAATTTCTGGATTACTCGTTATAATAAATCGGGAGATTCGAAGTATATATAACTATGAATTTAAAATTCAAAATAAAATATATATATACTTCGAATCTGGCCGTTTTAATCGGGATCGGGGGAAATAGAATTTTAAACTAAATTAAAAATTTTATTATTAATCAATTTAATAATAAATATAAATATTATTATAATAC
>RGDM01000188.1 GCA_009918675.1 bacterium | reverse complement strand
ACTGTTATCACTGTTAGATTCCGTGGGTGTTGTGAACGATATGGATATGTCATCGGAGGTTGCGACAGTGGTTTGGGAATGGGTACGCCAAGCACAGGCGACGTGGATGGAACTGTTGGATGCTCGCCGGCAACGAATCCAAGGGATTGTGTCGGAAATCCAGAAAGGACAAGCACAAGGACAAACACAAACACAGTCCCAATCACTCATCCCTCTCTGGAAGTCTCCCGTGCTCGCAGATGTTATTGCCCAGATTCCACTAAAAGTCCCAACGCAACTAACAGCGTCTCTCTCCACACTGTTTCAAGGCGACGCACTCCCTCTTGTTTGGTTTGAAGGAATTCGGCTGGATGGGCGCAGGTCGGCGCGAATTGATTTGGAACTCGCGAAACGAGCACTGGAAGCCACACGCAATTCAATTACAAAGCACCAACACAATCGTGCCGTAACGCTAACAGCGTTTGTTTCGGAACCCGACATCAATACCTGCGAGCACGTGGATGAATTGGAAACCATTAAAAACATTGAGAATCCGCATCAAAAAGCGCAACTCTTTCGTAAGTTCATTGAAGCGTACCAAGGCAAACGCGAAGGGGATTGGATTCACTGTGTTGTGTGTAAGCGAGAATGTGTGTGTTTTCACGAAGTGATGGAGTTGGATTCGTTGGCGCAACCTGCGCGAATGGCAACACTTCAGAAACAGATGCTTGTTCGGTTTGGCGGAGACCGGTACGAAGGCAACATTGTGTGTCGCAACTGTGGTCAGTCTCTTCAGGAATTGGATTTTGATGACTCTGTGGAATTTGACGACAATGGAATGCCTGTGCTGACATCGTCCGTTCTAACAAAAGAGCAGGAATCGGATGAAACCCGCATAATTGATGTTGTGATGGACGCAGACAGTAACAAGAAGGACAAGGATGGAAAAGGCGGACAGGGTGTTGTGACAACACAGGCAATTGACACGATTCCAGTGTTTTCCGAACCAGCCTTACAGAATCTTGCCATAATTCTCCAAACTCTCATTGAACAGGGTGGAATTGAACTGCCGTCTGAAGTCTTTCGCCGAATTGTGGAACGGTGTAATGAATATGTTACGATTCGGTATCCTCGTCAAAAGCTTGAGCAAACTGTGAAGATGTCGCTTCAGGCATCTCAGAAAAAGTCCTCGGCAATTTTGGGAGCGAAGGCAGCTGTGGCAGCCACTGCGACTGCTACTGCCACAGCAGCGCTTGAAACGGCCACTGCGAAACAGATAGAGGTTGCCCTGTCAACTGCGCGAGTGTCTGGAATCGCGGCACTGCTCTGTATTGAACTTCAAACCGCTGTACCCGAAATCAAAGTGCGTGGAGATTTGCCTACATCCAAGTATTTTAAACGCACCGGATTTCCACTGACACTCTCGGAAAT
>RGDM01000187.1 GCA_009918675.1 bacterium | reverse complement strand
TACCACTCCATACAATATCACGAATACCAGCATTTGTAGAAGAATTTGTTGTTACTCCAGAATTAGCTGTCCATGTTATTCCATCATAACTATAGTGTAAAAATGGCATATTTGTCCCACCGTCATAATTATATACACCCATCATCCATATGGAACCATTTGTTTTAATAATAGCTCTATTATCATTTGAAGTAAGTCCTAAAGCAGCAAAACTAGTCGATACAGTCCATGTTAACATATTATAACTATAATATACATTCGTGCCAGTTGCACTTACATATATAACAACATTATCAATGATAGATTGTGTAGGAGTTACTGTAAGGGTTACATTCATTTGCCCAAGATATGCCCAGTACAAGCCATCTATACTAGAATATAAGTATTGATTTGAAGTAGCAAACCATACTTCTTTTGAATAATCCCAAAAACACAAAGTTGTTCCCCTTAAATCAGTAAGTATATCTTTTACAGAAATTGTAAAATTACGTCCATTATCAAATGACTTGAAAAATTTACCACTAGACATTGGAATTAACCAATAAGAACCATTATATATAGCAGCAGCATTGGCCAAATATTGGTCTGATGAATTTGTATGTAAATATGTTGAATTAGGACTTAATGCCCATGAAATTCCATCCGATGATATTAATATAGATGATTGATTCGATTCGTTTGTTGCGCATAGAATACAAGCTGGCCCAAAAGAGGTCACTTTTGTTGGAATACTTGAACTTGGAACTATAACATTTGTATAAGGAAGTACTGCTTTTGAACCAAGAGATGGTGTATATACTCCAAGATTTGCTGTATATCCGCGCTTCACCCAATGAATACCATCAGTACTAAGATATATTACAGGAATTGTACCAGTATTAGATGATGTAATTACTATATTTACAGAACCATTATATGCTAACCCAACTAATAAAGGTTGGTTACTTGAAGTTCCTATTGAATCAGGGCCTACTGCTGTTAACCATGTTAACCCATCATAACTGTATAAAATACAAGGGGTCATTTGACCTGCAGCTATCCACATTTTTCCATTCCATAAAACGGCTGTAATATATACAAAATTTACATATCCAAATGAATTTGATAATGAATGTGGAGCAATTGTAATATTAGGAGCATTCCATGTAACAAAAGCATCATAACTGTATAAAATAGCATAATTCATGGAACCAGCATCCGCGAGTGTCATAATCCATATAGAACCATTTGTTGTAATTGTTGTAATTCTTCCATTTTCATTTGACATGTAGGAACTCATATCATTTACAGTAGCAGAACTCCAATTTGTGGATGATGTGCTTTTATATAAAGTTTTACCTGAAGATGCCAAATAAATAATAGAATTATCTGGTAAATATCCCATTGTCATACATTGATATCCATATCCTC
>RGDM01000186.1 GCA_009918675.1 bacterium | reverse complement strand
GCACATACTATATTCTATCCTAAATGACGGTTTCGCACTACCAGCAGTGGAGATACTATTGGGTGAATTTGACGTACAGGGCGGAGAGGCGTCGGACCATGACATTGCGCTTTCGCGATCTGGGCATTGCCCAGCACTGCCGTATCGAAGCGGTCATGAACCCGCCCAACAACGGCCATGGGAGCAACCGACCGACCTATGGTGGCGTGATCCAAAGTCACCTCAAAGCCGTAGTGACGGCGTACTACGACTTGATGGACTTGACGGAATCCCCCGTGTGTGTGTTTCTAGAAGACGACGCTGTCTTGACAGAAGAAGGCCTGCGCCATATTCAGTCCTGTCTTGCCCACCTCCCTTCAGGATGGGAAGTGTTTCAAGCGCACACCATCATCCCTTCGCTGTATGAAGCCCTCTTGGAGTTATACCCAGAGAAGATGCCACCCAACCGATTCGTGAAGGGGTACTTTATGAGTTGTGCCTGCTATATCATGCATGCAGATAGCGTCAGGAAATTCGTGCAATCACGTGTGAACATGCACGTCTTGAAGAGTCCGTTGCGCGAAATCGTTCCCCTCTTTCCCTTTTTCCGTGCGGACGGTCAACATGTCATTCCCGAAACCGCCGTGTTTGCGGATATGGTCGCGTGGACGACCTTGTACTCGTGCATCAACACGGATGAAAACCATTCCAATGATAGTTCCGTATTTGAAAAATTCAAACAACAACGCGATATAAATTGGCGCAACATGGTGCTCCTACAAAGAATATACGACAACAGTCGGCGTTTCCCGTTCACCTGTGCTCAACTCGTGCATCTCCCAAGCGACGTGCACTGGTTCACTTCCAAAGAGGAGGCCGCACAGTTCCTACGCACGCACAACATGTGAGGCAGGACTCCAGCACAGATAATCGGAATACGCGATTCCGATTGCTGACACGCAGAGGTGAAATGTTGGCGAATGGAAAATAGATAGGATATGGCGGCGTCCGACGGCAAAGAGGAGCGTCTGAACGTGTCGCGCCTGCAGTCGTTTTTGACGCGCCACGTGCGCCCGCTGTTGTCGCACGAGCTGCAACTGGGCTTGTCGCTGCGGCACGACAAGCACGACAAGGAACTGGTGCTGTCCCTGCGACAGGACGAGGGAAGTGACGAGCGCGAGGTGGCGCGCATCAAGATGAGTTACTTTCGGAGCAAGGGGAAACACTTGGACGTGCTCCTGGAGTCGCACACCGACGCGCGCGATCGTCGCAAGGGCTACAATATGATTTTGCGACGGGTGGCGCTCCTCCTGAGTCTCCAGATGTGCTACCGGAACAAGTATCCGGTGGCCACGGTCACGTCCTACGCCATCAACTGGATCTCGGTGTGGTCCTTGTTGAAACTGGGCTTTGACATGCAAGTCATTCTGGA
>RGDM01000185.1 GCA_009918675.1 bacterium | reverse complement strand
ACATCAAAGTTTTTTTCTATTACACTTGTTGTTTGCATTGTTTTTTTTATTTCAAATATACTTTTGTATTGTCGCTCTGCAGAGGTGCAACGACACCCGACGAAATCATTTGATTTCTTGAAATCAGCCCCGCCTTGTGCGGGGTTTTTTGTTTTAAAAACCCATAAAACCGTTATAAAACCGCTATAAATCGGGTTAAATCCGCTATAAAACCGCTATAAATAAGGTTAAATCCGCTATAAACCGCATAAAAGACAAAGTGTATGGCCTTTTGTATGGCTTTTTGTATGGTAAAAGACAAAGTGTATGGCTTTTTGTATGGCCTTTTGTCTTGGTTCCTTTAAAGATTAAAGCGTTTAACGATGGTTCCCCTTAAATACCGAGGCTTTCCGCTTTGTTAATCCGATTTCAGAGGGAAAAAACCTACCTTTACCGAGTAAAAAAAAGGAGCCGGCTCCGCCTTTACCTTTTAATCCCCCTCCGTTTCCGGTTGAAGTCTAAGCAACTCCCGATGTCGGGAGGGGGTTTTTTTTGTCTTTTGCTTTTTGTAGTTTTGTAATGCTTAGACTTCACTAAAGGAATATGGCATCAAAATTTGAATACAAAGAAACCTGCCTCGGGGGTGTCCAAACACTCTCCAGGAACCGCTACGCTTAAGCCTAAAAGCCTAAAAGAGGCATTTGGTATATCCTTACAGGAGGCCGTTTTACAACATACCCGAGCCAAACAAAGGGAGTCCCGACTTGATAAGTTAGGACAATTGGTTACACCCCTGATTTCCAACACTTTAGAAAAGAGGGCCAAGACAAAGCACTTTGGAACCAAGATGGCTATTGGTTTGGCTAATTTGGTGTCCCCCCTTCAAAAAGGATATTGGGCAACCTACCATTGTGCGGAGGTTATCAAAATAGACGGTCAAAAAGCCACCTCAAAATATTGTGATAGGCGATGGTGTCCTACCTGTTCCCGAATCAGAACAGGAAAAATGCTTAACCGATTTATTCCCGTATTTGAAACCGAATTTAAAGACCCCTATTTGGTTACGCTTACCTCTCCAAATGTCAAAGGAATTTATTTAAAATCCGATGTAGATTATTATTTGAAAACTTTTGGGAATTTAGTTAGGACAATAAAACAAGGCTTAAAAAGAAAAGGCCAAAAAGCCCAAGATTTTAAGGCCGTAAAAAAATTAGAAATAACTTGGAATAATAGAACCGACACCTACCACCCCCACTTGCATATACTTGTTAATTCAAAAACACTTGCAGAAGAAATTAGGAGGCTTTGGTTACGCTCAAATCCTGATGCCGTATTATCTGCCCAAGACATTAGACAAGCAGACCAAGGGAGTTTAAAAGAGTTATTTAAATACATTACCAAACTAACTTACAACGACCCTATATCAGGGAAAAAGATTTTATATCCTAATAAGGTTTTAG
>RGDM01000184.1 GCA_009918675.1 bacterium | reverse complement strand
TGTTTGGTGCAATATGCGGCGATGTCATTGGTTCTGTTTACGAGTTCACTCGTCGAAAAGGAAAAGATTTCGAATTCTTCAGCGCAAACGCTCACCCAACGGACGACAGTTACCATACCATAGCCATGGCAGAAGCCATTCTCACTGGGCAACCGTATGAGAAGCTTCTGGTTGATTACTTTTGGGCGTATCCGGATGGCGGATACGGCGGAAGGTTTTGGGAATGGGCAAAGCTCGGTGGTGGCGAACCCTACAACAGTTTTGGCAACGGAGCTGCCATGCGCGTGAGCCCTGCTGCCTGGATTCACGACTCACTCGAAGAGACTCTCGCCTCTGCTGAAAAATACACTGCTGTCACTCACAATCATCCGGAAGGCATCCGCGGGGCAAAGGCTATCGCCGCCGCCATCTTCATGGCTCGAAAGGGCAGTACCGCCGCCGAGATCCGCGAGTTTATTCAGACAGAATTTAAATATGACTTGTCCCGGACCCTCAACGAACTGCGCCCCTCCGCGAGATTCGACGAAACATGTCAAATCACAGTTCCTCAGGCTCTGACTGCCGCGTTGGAGGCCACGGATTTCAATGATGCAGTTCGGAATGCCATTTCACTTGGAGCAGATTCTGACACAGTTGCTGCCATTGCAGGTTCAATTGCAGAGCCGCTCTTTGGTAGGATTCCTCCTGACACATTGGCATTTGTTTGGCCGCGTTTGAATGAAAAGCTCAAGGGTGTCATTCGCGAGTTTGTGGTTCGTTTTGAATTGCAGCATCTTTCTGCACTGCGTTGAATATCTGCCTCTATGACTTCTTGAAGCGTTCTTCGGCGACTGTTCGCACGCTTTCATCGGGGTCATTGAGAAAGTCTCGGAGGATTGTGTATGGACACTCTGGGTCTCGAGCCACGGCACACCTGATGCGCGGATCGCGTTTGCGCGCAAGGCGCGCAAACAAGCTTGGATTTCTGTCCCCATTTTTTCTGATTAAGTGCCAACGTTTTTTGGCATTCTGCCAATCCATTTGAAGGTCAACAACCTCAGTCGCCATAAAATCGTTGAGAGTTGTGTCTTTTGCCTTTTCCTTTTCTTTCTGCTCTGGTTTGCTCTTCTGATGCCCAAGTGGTGAAGGGCAAATACTCATTTGAAAATTCTTCAAGTGACCATTGATTGCCGTGCGAACGTCATCTTCGTCTTCCCATGTGATGAAAGATGAATCGGAAGCAGTGGGAATCCAGTGCGGCCGTTTGGGGTTTGTCCTGTACCAGATCTCATTGATTTCTTGGGATGTGCCATTTCTGTTGATGGTGCGCACTTCGGAGAGAATTTTTTGTCTGAGTTGATCTGGGCAGTTGCTGCTCAATGCCAATCGAAACCGCGTCGACCGATGCGGGTCAACGGTAAGCATTTTGACCTTTTCTTGATCCAATGGGCCCTTTTGAA
>RGDM01000183.1 GCA_009918675.1 bacterium | reverse complement strand
AAGAATTATATTCCGCAGTCGCAGCGGCAACCGCATCACGCACAAACTTTGTGCCGTTTGGTTTCTTATGGTGACGAGGGCGAGACTTATATTGCTCGCTGATCGGAGAGTCCTGCCACTTTGTAATCGTCTCGGCAGTCAGCGCACGAACCATGTTCTCGTCAGTCGAGAGGAAGTAGGAAAAGTTTTCCCCGATTTCGTGCAAGTAGGAGTCACCCAATTCGCCATGCTGCATTTCGCAGTCTTGATTTGAGCGCATGAAGTTTGCGCCAGCACCAGCAGCACCCCAATTAAAGAATCGGTTGAATGTGCGCGTGATCTGTTCGCGTGTTCCGTTGAGGCCGACAGCGATGCCGTTGCCGTATGTGCTGATTATGATTTTAGCTTGTTCCATAAAGTAGAGAGTTTAGAGAGTGAGTGCGTGAGTGTCAAGCGGTTAATTTCCCTCCGCTTCAATTTCGCGCCAGTAATTTTTTTCCTGCTCGTCGAGCCATGCCTCGAATTCCGTTGCGAACTCGTCGCTCTGGATGGTTGCGGTGAAGTCGTCGTTGATGTTGCATTTTTAGAAAGTATTTTTGTTGACGAAAAAAAGTTTGACAAGTTGGCATGGTTCTTGAATGTGGTTCTGCATAAGTCGTTGATTTCCAAGCACTTAGGTCGCGCGGCGGGGCGCGCGCCCGTAAGTCGTTGATTATCAGCGTCTTACGTCATCTCAGTTTGTCGCGTGTGTCAAGCAATTTTTTCCAGATGGCGAAAGAAAATTTTTGCAGAGGCGTGATGCCTGCGCGCTCCGACCATAGGGCCAAGCTGAAAAATTTTTGCGACAAGCGGAACAAGTTTTTTCGTGCGATTAGATTAGATGTCATAGTTTTTATTTTTTTTGGTTTTGATTGATTGCAAACGCGCAGAGCATGACAACAACGAGCAAAGAAATTATTTCCATGAGTGCCCATTATAATCAAACTTGCACGACAAAGCCAGAGGTATCTTTCTTCCCCTTGCCTTTTGCTTTGAGTCCGACGATCACGCCTTTCGCGTCGAGAAAGCGCAGATCGCTTTTGTCTCCGTCGATGACAGGCTTGCCGAGATAGGTGTCGGGAAGTTTATTGAACGCAACCGCAACATTACCGCCAGCCGCGATGACAGCGTGAACGCGATGCTGATTATCCTCCTTGCGCGAAAACGTCAGATGATAATTTTTCGGAAGTTCACCGCGAAGGAATTGCATCATGCGTTCCATGTTCGGCGTGTAATCGTAAAACTGGATTGATGGAAAGCGCGCCATATCAATCAGCTTGTGCCACGGAAGGTCAGACAAGACATTGAGACGCACGGCAACAGGCACGCTTGTGCGCACGGACATTTTTTCCGCGTTGTGCATTTCGCGGTTTAACTGCGCGAGAAAATCGTTGCGCTTGTCGATGAAGAAACGCGACTTTG
>RGDM01000182.1 GCA_009918675.1 bacterium | reverse complement strand
ATTAATAATTATTATAATACAATAATAATTATATATTTTATTAATATATGAATAAAACTACAATAATTTATATAACGATATTAATAATTATAATATCTAGTATCTATTATAAATATGCATTGAAAAATGAAAAATATCAACAAATTTCTATTAATAGCAATGAACATTTTTCAAGTGGTAATGTTGTATGGTCCTCATCTGCGAATGGTGTTTATGCTACACAATTTGGATTTGATGCTTTTGGATATTTATATATTTCAGTAGATAATTGGATAACACCAACACCTGAAGGTATTAATATTTTATTTATAAATCCATTTACACAAAGTGTAGTCCATACATACAAAATAGGTACTAAAATTCTAGGGATAGCAAAAGATGTTTCTGGAAATTTACATATTGCAACTAATGGTAAAATGTTACTTCTATCTGCTAGTTCAGGGTATTCTGTAATAAGTACAGCAATTGCATCAGTATCAATAACTAGAAATTTTTGGTTTTCGGTTAATTCATCTGGAACATATTATGCTTCTATAGGTGGTTTAAATATGTTAAAAATAGAATCAAATGGAACAGTTACAAATTTTGGTACTTTACCTGGCGCAGCATGGGGTTCTGCAATAGATTCAAATGGCAATATATATTGTGTAGGACCTTATAATGGAACTCTTTGGAAATTAAATCCAAGTGGAACTATTATTGGTACATATAAATCTTTACTTTCTATACCTGTTTATGTATTTTGTGCAAATGGATTTATATATGTAGTAAATCAAGGAAATAGAGCACTAATACAATTTGATTCTGATGGTAATGCAACATCTGTTTTAGATAGTAGTATGACAAGTTCAGGTTATGGTCAAATATCATTTGGTGCAATGGATAATACTGGTTCTATTTATTATTTGGATGATAATAATCAAAAAATTTCAAAATTTGCATCTCCAACTGCATCTACTACCGCACCTACTGTTCAATTAGGTGCACCAGTATCATCTAGTGCATTATCTAGTGCATTATCTGGTGTATCATCTAGTGCAACAAAAAGTACAACAACGAGTACAACAACGAGTGTACAATCTAGTACACAGACTAGTATTCCACCTAGAACACCACCAAATACAAGTGGTGTAATACTTGTATCCTTACCTAGTACAAATTCATTATCTCTTGGATCAACTGGAATTGATAAATATGGATATATATATACTGTATCCAATACTACTTCAACTTATAATATTGTATTTATAAATCCAATTACAAGTAGCATAGCATATACATATAATGTAGGTAGTTCTATTCAAGCGGTAACAAAAGATGCTTTTGGAAACTTATTAATTATTACCAATGGAAAATTATTAAGTTTATCTGCAAGTTCAGGATATTCTAATATAAATACTTTAATTACAGCAACTGGAATATCAACTGATTCAGGGGTGG
>RGDM01000181.1 GCA_009918675.1 bacterium | reverse complement strand
ATCTCAATTCTGTCCAACATCCTCTTGCCATAATGGCAAACACATTCATCATGTTCTTCAACTGCATCTCTGTGTTGTTGGCTGGAGATCAACTGACAGCTGCACAGGCTGCGACGATTCTTCGTGCTCAAATTGCACGACTCCTCGAAAGAGGTGATCGTGTGAAAAAGTACAAGAAACCGGAAGTGTTTTCCCCTCTGGCGATGAAGATCCTGTCACAACTCCAAACACTTGGAAAACGGCATGAATTCACGCACCAAGAACTACAATTCTTTGTGCTCCTATGCGCTCCATCTGTTGAGGTGTTCCAACACTTCCAAACGTCTTTTCTGATGCTACTTGCCGGAATGGAACCAAATGCCAAGACATTCTTGCTGCTCTTCTGGGTTGCTGTCATGACCATGACGGACGTGGCAACCAAACCAAAGGATCTACAAGAGTTCTACGCATGGTATCATGCCACAATCAGCGGAAATTCACAACCAGCCATCACAGCCCAACTTGCTGCAATTTTCACTGAAATGCAGGAGAAAGTCAAACTTGCGTTTGAAGCCATTGGTGACGAACCAAACTCAGACCCAGCCATGCGAAGGCAAGCACGTCAGAAACTTGGTTTGCCTCCATCTGAGGATGACCATGATGACGGTGCATCTGCAGTCAGTGGATTTTCAGCTGCTTCGGCATCTTCAACAATTTCCGCTGGTGGAACTCGCCGTGATGCTTTATGGCGCTTTCGCGCTGTGATCATGTGTCTCAAGACGGTGTTCGAACACCTGAGCCTCCAAAGTCAAAAGCACGTCTTTTTCGCGTCAATGACCTCTGAACAGCTCGAAGAGCTTGTCCGTGGATTGTTGAAGAAGACGACGTGCCGAAGCAGCGGTCCGCGCTCTCACAATGCGTTCGGACGCAAGATTCGAGAGATCCTCTTGGGATTGATCAATCGTCACGGACAAAAGTTCAAACTCTGCATTCCAAGGACTACAACGTCAATCATTTTGGCGACTGGTTCTGTTCAAGCAGGACTTGACTGGCACACACATGCATCAGCTGTCGATTTGTCACAAAAGCAGAACCACTGCATCATTGCAGCCTTGATCATGTGTGATCTTGGCATCAACGGCAAACTCCAAGACGCGGCAAATGTTAATCCGATTTTGGATGCAGCATTCGGCGACTGTCAAGTCAAACTATCGAATGACGACAAGTTCGCCAAACTCGCCCAATCAGCTTCGGAAAGAGCGTCGAAAGACTTACGTTCCGCTCTTGCTGGTCAGTGGCGATCAAATCGCAATGCTGACGATGCTCACGATGTCCACGATGATCACGATGCCCACGATGCTCACGATGCCCAAAGTGGACTACGTACTCGCGGTGGTCGCGGTGGTGGTCGCGGCGGTGGTCGCGGCGGTGGTCGCGGCGGTGGTCACGGTGGTGGTCGCGGTGGTGGTCGCGGTGGTGGTCGCGG
>RGDM01000019.1 GCA_009918675.1 bacterium | reverse complement strand
ACCCAGCATGTCGGTGCCCTTCGAATTGCACGACAACCTGATCTTCGACTCATTTCGAGAGTCTCAGAGTAAAGGACACTCGGTGACCGCTGTTCCCAGTGATTGACATTTTCGTTCGTAGTCGGCCAAATCGTTTTTGTCTTCGCTGCTCAGCAAGTTCAAATCAATCAGGTCCCAGTCATAGCCCACAAAAACGACGTTTTCGAAAGCATGAGTGTGTTGATTTTGTGGTGAACTTTCGCGCGGAACGATGATTGCAACATTTTCAATGCGCACTCCGCCTTTTCCTGCCAGATAAATTCCTGGCTCAACGCTAACAACCGCATGTTCGGTGAATGTGTAGTGCGAGACAGGAGACAATCGAATGCCGCTTTCGTGAACATGAATGCCAATGCCATGGCCAGTGCCGTGTGCGTAATCGTAGCCTTTATCTTTGAGCGGCGTGCGGGCGAGGGCATCGATTTCTTTGCAAGGAGTTTTCAGGTTGAAGGTTGCGCGCAGTCCGGCAAGACAAGCCTTCAGGGTGAGGGTGTAGATTTCCTTTTGCCATTGTTGAGCCACTTTCGCATCGTTTGCAAATACAACAACCCGAGTGCAGTCGGTTGCGAAGCCTTCTTTATAATAAGCGCCGCTATCAAGCAGAAGCAGATCTCCGAGTTGTGCAAGCTTTTGAGGATTGGGATTCGAGTAGTGAATGACGGCGCCATTTTCCGCAAATCCTGAGATCGTTTTAAAGCTCAGTTCAAGAGCTCCTTCGTTGCCGTATTCGGATTTGATGCGCGCAGCGAGATCTGTTTCGCTGAGTTTCTGAGCGGTTTTTTCACACTCCTTTGCCCACCGCAATGTTTTTGCAATTGCGCGGCTACTGCGCAGAAAGCTGTGCCTGATCGCATTGAGCTCTTGGGGGGTTTTTGCGGCGCGAAGTTCTTCAAGGCAATGAACATCGTCGCGAATTTTTGCACCAGAAAAAAGGTCAAAGAGGACTTGCGGCAAAGCTGCATTCATGGCCCGACCGCTAAAAGCGATTTGTTCGATAGAAGCTATATCAGAGAGCGAGTTCTTGAGAGCTTGAAGTGCGTTTTGCAAAGCCCCGCGGGTGACCGTGATTCCTGAATTTTCCGGCAGAGAAATTGCGCAGGCCTGAGATTCTTCGGGCAGATGAACAATGCATTCTTTCTCTGTGAAAAAGGTGTAAGCGAGCATCGATGACAATTGCGGCAGGTGATAGGCACGTGCGCTGAGAAGCCAAGCCACATCATCGCCCATGCAGGTTGCGTAAACAAAGTTCATTGTTGAGAGTTTTTTGCCAATCTGAAGGCGCAATTCGGCGAGATTCCCTTGCGGTGTGCGCCCAGTGATTTCGCTACCAAGTTGTTTGATAGGGCGTTCGATTTTCCATCCGTCAACATTCAATGCGTGTGCAATTTCACCCGCTCCAAAGCCGCGCAGCTGGAGTCCCTGTTTTTGGCCCAACTCTTGCAAAGCTTTCCAACGGCTCCAGCCGACACGTTGCAGATCTACCCCAAGCCGTAAGCCATTGTGCAAATTCGCGCGCATCCAGCTGAACATGGCTTCGTCCATGCCGGTTGCGAGGCCGAATTTATGGACCGCCACTGCCGTGGGATGAGTCTCTTGATCGGCCTGCAAATGGTATCGCCCATCAACGAAAAGTTGAAAGCGGCCTTGCTGATGGAGCTTATCGGCAAGGGCTCGGCAGAGGAAAATTCCGTCGCCCGTTGAACCTGTGAATGCCGAGAGTTGAAAGCGATGATTTGCATTCAGCGGTGCGTACTCGCTCAGGAATGCGTCCTGCGCTGTGATCAGCAATGCATCAAGATTATTTTCGTTGCACCAAGACTCAAGACGAGCTTGCATCACTTCGACATCAATCAATTGTTGAGGAGGAAGGTTGTGCATCATGGCTAGAGATTGCGTGTTCAGCATTGAGATGGTCCTTGTTTACGCGCGTCGTGGTTGGCTTGACGCTCATCCGGAATCAATTTAGTTTGAGGCCGGATTTTAATCTAATTTGTGCGGAGGCGCAGTGTCCATGATTTCAGCCCGTAAAATTGCTCTTTTTGCTGTTGTAGCTGCCCAGGCCAGTGCCCTCGCTGACGGCGAAAAAACCGACAAAGACCTACAAAAATCCGTTGTGCCCTATGGACTCATTCAGGGCTACTCCAACGTTGTCGACACCCAAGCTCCAGGAACACCCGATTTCCAATTGGCAAACGTGCGTTTTGGCTTGAAGGTGAGCGAAGGAATCACCCGTGCTCAGTTTGAAACACAAATCTTCGGAAACCTTTCAGCCGCCGATGCTGCATCAGCAACCTACAATGGCGTTGGCATTCGCCGCGCCGATGTGGGTCTCGCGTTGCCTTCAAATACGACTTTTTCGCTTGGCCGCACTCGTTTAGGTGGTGCTGATGCTTGGGGTATGGACGCCACAACAACGGTCGACCAATTCAGCTGGATCGACGGTGCTTCGGTGGTGCAAAAGGTCGCTTTGGGTGGAAAAGATGACCTCACGTTGGCTTTGGGCGTGGGTAATTCGATGGGCTTTCCTGGCGGAAAAGACAGCCACACCTTCGGCAAAACTTTGAAAACCGACCGCGGTGTCATTGCGGGTGCAAAACTGAATATTCTGGGTTTAGCTGCAGCAGCTTATTACGGCATGGAAAAGAACCAAATTCAGCAGGAAGATGCGGCTGAGCAAGCGGTATTGAACTCTGAAGGCAAGCCCATTGGCGCGAACAAAGACGCTCAAGGCAATACAATTCCTGATACATTTGTGAAACTTAAAAAGGTGACAACCGCGCGCGATGTTTCACACTTTGAGTGCTCACTGGGATACAACCGCGACAATTGGGCTGTGGGTGGTTGGTATCAAAGCGTTGTCAAATCTGGTGTGAATGTTGCCACGATTTCGAATGGCCAAGTCACCGCAAACGCTGCAACTGATGCAGACGCTAAATTCGGTGCAAAGCCCGAAAGCAAAACCACTGCAACCGTGGTTGGCGTAGGTTTCAACGGCGACTCCCAGCTTTTCGGAGTTGGTAATTTGCTGCAAAAGGGCGACCTCATCACCTACGGTGCATCCACATCTGTTGTCAGCAAGCGCGGCACTCCTCAGGATTCTTCCGGAAATGACATTAGCCAATACGTTGTCGGAGTTGGCTATGCAGCAGGCGGCTTTCAACTCGAGCTTGGCCACGACCTCTCGGTTGCTGAGAACAAAGTGTTCACAAATAAGAATGGCGAATCTGTAAACAATTCTTCGAACCGTACTTACTTACTCGGCATCTACTCTTTCTAAGATGCAAAGGGAGCTCCTATTCCGAGTCTCTCTTCCTGTTGAGGCAGAGCGTGCTTATGCTTGGCATGAGAACGACTCTGCCTTCAATCGTTTGCGACCCGCCTGGGACTCAACTCGGATGCTCTCGACGGAAGGCATTCGTAACGGTGGTCGGGCAGTGATAGCCTTGCGTTCTCCGCTCGGTACTCTCAACTGGCACGCTGAGCATTTTAATGTTCAGCCGGGGCGTGAGTTTTCCGACCGACAGCTCCGCGGCCCTTTCCGATTCTGGCAACACACCCACCAGTTCAATGCAATCTCGGCAGGGTCAAGTGAGCTTGTCGATATCGTTCGCTATGAGCTGCCGTTTTCCCCACTCTCTGATTTTTTCGCAGGATGGTTCGTTCGTCGGCAACTCCGTGCCATGTTTGCGTATCGGCATCGCATTCTTTCTGATGATCTGAGCTTTTGGAATTCTCTTCGGGAGCAGCGCAAAATGAGAATCTTGGTCACGGGAAGTCGGGGTCTGATTGGCCGAGAGTTGGTTGCTTTTTTGCGCATGGGTGGACACGAAGTGATTGGCATGTCGCGCTCGGCATCCGCAAATTCGGCCGCCGATTCGACTGTTCAATGGGATCTGATGCGGCCAGTGCCGCAAAATGCAACTCCGCTTTTGGATGGCAAAGCTCTAGATGCCGTTATTCATCTTGCCGGCGAGGGAATTGCCGAAAAGCGTTGGACATCGAAACAAAAACAAATTTTGTATGAAACTCGCATTCGCGCCACTGAAAATTTGATCAACGGATTGAACACGCTGGGTTTGCGTCCGAAGGTTTTTATTTCTGCTTCAGGTGTTGGATATTACGGAGACAGCGGCGACTCCATTCTCACGGAAAATTCTCCCATGGGTCAGGGGTTTCTTGCTGGCCTTGCTCGCGATTGGGAAGCCGCTGCGCAAAAAGCTGAGACTATTTTCGCTGCGCGCTGTGTCCAGGTGCGACTCAGCACGGTGCTTTCCGCGCACGGTGGAGCACTTGAGAAAATGTTGCTTCCCTTCAAAATGGGAGTGGGTGGACGGCTTGGTTCGGGACGTCAATGGATGAGTTGGGTTGCTCTCGACGATGTTCTTTATGCAATCGCATTTCTATTGAGCTCTGATGCACTCTCTGGACCCATGAATTTGGTTTCGCCACAGCCTGTCACGAATGAAGAATTGACCCGCACCTTGTCAGCACTTTTACGGCGTCCGGCGATACTCCCAGCGCCTTCTTTCGCGTTGCGACTTGCGCTGGGAGAAATGGCCGATGAGCTTCTGTTGTGCAGTCAAAGGGCTATTCCTGAAGCATTACTCGCAGCGGGTTTTGTCTTTCGCCATGCGAGTCTTTCTTCAGCCCTGCAACACACTCTTGGAAAAAATTAGAACCACACCTCGATGCCCGATTGAACCGTGCTAAGGGTGTTTTTGAAACTTCCATCGATCTGTTTTTTGAAGTCCAGATCATAACGGCCGTATGTGAACGAACTGTATAATTGTGGCGACCCAAGCACAGATTCATTCATTGCGTAGCGAATGATGGGTGTCACAAGGAAGGCGTTGCTTTGGTTTTTTTGAACTTTCTTGTCGCGGAAAGAGTAGTTCACATCGAGAGCCAAATGAAAGGCTTTAGTGACATAGAGAACGGGTTGCGCTCCTAGGCTAATTGTTCGCTGATTGCGTGCTTTTTCTCCTGTTGCCACAATAGAGCCATCTGTTTGCACGCGAAAGACCGACTGCTCGTTTTTGAAAATTGTCTGTTCAACTGCCAAGCCGGTGATGACGCCCCAACCTGGAAAATTGAAAACACTGGAATCCTGAAGAAAAAAGGTTGCATCGAATCCACTCGAATCGCCTCGAATTGATTCTTCACTGTTATCAGGTGGACGCAGGTTTACACCCAGTGTTGAATTGCCAAAATTTCCGGATTCAGGATCTTGCCGTGCCATGACACTGCCAAGAAAGAATTCTTCCGAGCCGCGAATTGCCTTTCGTTTTCCACCCGTCGTACTGTCTGCTTGCGCTGCGCCATGAACTATCATTTTGAACATGGGGATCACAGTGTAATTCGCTTCGAGAGGCATCTCGACTCGATACAAAATGGTCGCGTCTTTTGTTTCAACCAATATTTGCGGATCGCCACCCGCGTTACGAGCGGGCGTCTCGGCGCCATCAATCACGCCCTCGCGTTTGGTTTTGGAGTATCCTATTGAGAAAAATTTCTTATCGGATTCGAGGCCAATACCCAGCGCTTTTGTATCGAAAGGGTTCCCAGAATCAAAAAGGCGAAGATCTTCAAATTCAATTTGCCTCGAGCCCGCCCACACACGCCATTCACCGCTGGTTGGCAAAACCGTATAAAGGTCGCGAATGCGGAAGCTGTTCAGCGAAGGAAGTGCAGATGTTTCGTCGTCAGAACTTGAGAGCTTTTGAGTTGTTGTTTCTTGTGCAAGGGATTTTGTGTCTATACCAAAGACAACCTTCGCTTCGCTTGGGAAGGTTTTCACAAATTGTAGCTTGAGGTAATTCGGGTCGCGGGCATGGCGCGAGGTTTTCAGGCGTGGCGAATTTTGCGTGTCGGAAGCCTCAAGAGTCAGACGCTCGAAAAAGTTGTAAAATGAATTCCCACCCGTGCCATCAACAAATTCTCGGCCGGTAAACGGCGAAGCGGTATTAAAACCGGCGCGCCAGATTCCAGAGAATTGATATCCTTCGTCGGCAAAAGCAGTTGAAGTCAAAGCTGCCGCAGCTGCACTTGCTATGCAGCAAACGAGATTTGTTTTGTTGAAAACAAAACGCTTTGCGAGCACTACTTCAAACCCTCTGGTGTGCAAAAATCAGAACCAGATCTCAAAACCAGTCTGGGTTGTGACCAGAGTTGTTTTGAACGAGCCGTCGGGTTGTCGTTTGGTTTCTGCGTCGTAGCGACCGTACGAGAACGAAGTGTAGATTTGCGGTGTGCCAAGCGCCGACTTGTTCATTGCGTAACGCAATATGGGCGTAATCAGCAGACCATTTGCATCGGTGTTTGAAAGTCGTTGGGTTCGCATGGCGTAATTCAGGTCGAGAGCTGCGTGGACTTGGTCACTAATGTAGTAAACCGGTTGAACGCCAACCGACAATCGAGTGTTTTTCTTAGTTCGATTTTCGCCATCACGAACGATGGTTGAACCCTGTAATTTCCACGATGGCCGTCCGTTAGTGTAGATGTCGTGTTCAATCCACAGACCAGTCAGAAGTCCCCAGCGCACGAAATCGATGTTGCCTGTGTCATTGATAATAAAAGTCGTGTCGAATTTTTTGCTGTCGCCACGCAGCGCAGCATTTCGTTCTGTGAAGTTTTCAGCGTTTGTTTGTTTGGCAAGATTTTTTGTCGTGTCGTCGCCGCGATTTTCGTCTTGGTCAGTTCGTCCAATCAAACCAGAGGGGGTGACACGCACGGCAACAACAGAGTTGCCCCAATATCCCGGACGTCCTGTTCTTGAGATAACAGCACCCAAAGTCGATTCTACAGAGCCTTCAATTGCTTTTCTGCGAATTGCGCTGATCGTGTCGGCGGGTGCTCCGGCATGGTTGACAAACTTCAACATCGGCTTCACCTGAAATGCCTTCCAGGGTTGCAATTCCATGCGTGCGAGCAGTGTTACATCTTTGGTGTTGACCGTCGAATTTTGCTGATTGTTGGTGAGGATCTGGCCATTGGCGTTGGTCACAATCGCCGTACGTTGTGCTTTGTTGTAGCTGAGCACTGCTTCATAGCGTGGCCCTTCGATACCAACACCCATCGCGTTAAGGTCGAATGGGTTTCCTCCATCAAAGAGACGCAGGTCTTCAAATTCGAGCATCCGCGAACCTGCCCAAAGACGGGTATTTTCAACGCTCAGCGGGAAGCTCAAATAGAGGTCGCGCACCCGCAGATTGGCTGCGTTTTTAACGTTTGCCTCTGCTGAGGTATCTGCCAGTTCATGAAAAAGCGGGCCAAAGCTGTCGAGGCGGAATTTAGCGTCGACACCGTTGGAAAAACGCTGTCCCAAGCGGACTTGAAAGTATGTTGGATTGTGCGCGTGGCGAGTCGTTTTTAAGCCTGGGAGATCTTGTGAGTCGGACTGTTCACCCGTGAGACCCTGAAGGGTATCGACAAAGTCCTTCCAACTCAGCTTACGAGTCACAAGTTCTTGTGCAGTTACAGCGGACGCGGTGTTGTAGCCGGCACGCCAGTAGCCGCCGAATTCAAATCCATCATCTGCCCGTGCAATGGGCAGCGTGCTCAGACCCCAGGCCAATGCCGTGAGGCAAGCGCCAAGGCGCAGTTGAGGAACCAAACGGGCCATAGTCTCTCCGAGAGGCACAAGTCCGGGCATTTCAAGCCGTTGATGATTGAGGTTAACATGTGGGATCCCAACGACAAAGTGCCTGACCCCCGAAAAAATATAGCCTTGACCCACGGTTTCTGACGATTATGTTGTCAGAAGGTCAGGATTCAATCAGTTGCTTTGGTCCATCCAACGAGAAGGTGAGCGTATGATAGCCAAAATTCAGGAAATCATCGAAAACAAAGTGCGTCCCGCGCTGCAAGCCGATGGCGGAGATATTGAGCTTGTGGACGTTGAAGATGGCATCGTCAAGGTGCGGTTGGTGGGTGCCTGTGCTCATTGTCCGTCAAGTGCGCTAACGCTTTACGAGGGTGTTGAAAAGATGCTCGTTGATCTGGTTCCAGAGGTCAAAGGCATCGAGCAGGTGTGGTGATTATAATGAACGATCTTTTATCATCTCTGCGTGGCTTACAAGCAGATTTGCCCGAGTCGTTGCGCAGCAAATTGGGTGAGTTCGTTTGGAACGAACGCCTTTATTCCGCTGCACAGGATGGCGGGCAAGTCATGGTTCGCTTTTACAGCGACGGCCTCGATCTTCAGAACAAAATTGCGGTCGAAACATTTCTTCGGCAAGCGGCCTCTCCGTTGCTCAGCGGCGGAATTGAGCTGAAAGTTTTCATGGAGCGACGCGATAAAACGGCAACCACCCAAGCTGCTGCGACTCGCCCTGGTGGGAACACCCAAGCCAGCGCGCATTCACATTCTCACTCCCACGCACATTCACATGACCACGCGCATGGCCACACACAGGCGTCAGCAGCTGGTAAAACCAATCCTGCGTCAAGCAAACGGGCCATTCCAGGTGTTCGTCGGATCATTGCAGTCGCGAGCGGCAAAGGCGGCGTTGGCAAGAGCACCGTGAGCGTGAATTTAGCTCTGGCATTGCACAACCAAGGTTACAAAGTTGGTTTGTTGGATGCAGATATTTATGGCCCAAGCTTGCCAATGATGTTGGGTGTAAACCAAGATCCGCAAGTGAATGAATCAAACAAGATCGTTCCTCCGGAAAAGTTTGGCGTGAAAATCATGTCATTCGGTTTCTTTGCACCCGAAGAAAGTGCGGTTATTTGGCGCGGCCCGATGGTGATGAAAGCCTTGCAGCAGTTCTTTTACGATGTGGATTGGGGCGAGCTTGATTTCCTTGTCATCGATCTTCCTCCCGGAACGGGCGACGCGCAGCTCACGCTCGTTCAAAGCTTGCCAATTGCCGGCTCTGTGATTGTCACAACTCCGCAAAACGTTGCGCTTCTCGATGCAGTCAAAGGCATTGTGATGTTCCAAAAAACGGAAGTGCCAATTTTGGGTGTTGTTGAAAATATGGCTTCCTTCCACTGCCCGGCCTGTGGAGTTGAGTCGCATATTTTCGGCACCGGTGGAGCTGAAAAAGTCTCTCATAAATTTGAAGTTCCAGTGTTGGGTCATGTTCCATTGATGCCCGAATTACGTCATGCGGGTGACTCCGGTGAGCCCCTGACTGCTGTGCAAGGTCATCCGGTGCGGATGCGGTTTGCTGAGATTGCTGACAAGGCGGTAAAGAGATTGGTCGAACTCGAAAAAGGAGTTTGAATCACATGCGCATCGCGAGGGAAAACATTCTCCGCAAAAAATCATCCCGAATCGCGCTCAGCGTGGCGCTCCTTGGGGTGGCAAGTGTGGCGCTTTTTTCCCAGCGAGTTGTTGCCCAAGGCAATGTTGTTGTTGGTGGAGAGCTGCAAACGCGCGCCGACGCCGGCGATCCGAAAGCGGCTTATCAGTTGGGCATGCGTTACTTTATGGGCGACCAAATCGCTCGCAATCGTCCGCTCGCAAAGCAATATTTAACCCGTGCAGCGGATGGTGGCGATTTGCGGGCTATGAATATGCTTGGCTTGATGTCCGACCCTCTGTGGTCTGACGACGCAACAGCAAAAGACCTTCCCACAGCAGTCAGTTGGTATCGCAGGGCAGCGATGCTTGGATATGAACCTGCAATGAGTAATCTGTCGGAACTGAAAAAGCGCGGCTACATCAAAACAGAAATAGAAAATGGTTTGCCGTTGGCTGGCGGCTCGGGTCAGGCACAAGCAGTTGTGCCACCCTCAACTCCTGTTGAGGTGGTCAATGCGCCGGCAAGTACATATGCGAATCCGCCTGCAAGCGTGCCAGCGCAGCCGAACAACAATGTTTCAGCTGGAGCTTCTGTTTCCAATAATTCTGCAATCTCGAATACAGCTCTGAATCTTCCAGTTGTTACTCCTATCCCCGCGCCTGTTCTTCCGTCGTCTTCATTGGGCACGCCGATGGATGGTCGGGAGATTTTTAAAGCAAGAAGCTCAGCTTTGGTCGAAATTCTTGGCGATGGAAACTATGGCTCGGGAGTTTTGCTCGGAACTCTTTGGATCCGCTCTGAAGACGCAACCCTGCGAACGGCGCTGCAAGATCTGATGGTGAGTTATCCATTCATGGCGAGCCCCAATTCTGCGGCTGAGGCCACTGTTTTGCCTCCGGGTTCGTATTTGGTTGTGGTCTCGAATGCTCATGTCATGGAAGGCATGCGGCGCATGGAAATTGGCTACGGGGTTGATCCGCGCGGACAGACGGTTTTCAGGAAACCTATCTCTGGTGTGTGCTTTCCGAGCGAGTCGAATGTAGACCTGGCGATATTTTTTGTTCCTGTTGAGGCAAACGAGCTTGCTCTGAATGGTGTTATTAGCTTTGCGCCGCTCCCTGCGGCTGCAGTGATGCCCGAACCTGGCAGTCGGGTTTTCGCGATTGCGAATCCAGAGCGCATGACACGAACGATTGCGCAGGGCTTACTCAGTGGTCTGCGTCCCGATCTCATTCAATTCGATGCACCCATTTCCAAGGGCAGTAGCGGCGGAGCAATCTTTGACGACCGCGGAAATCTCCTTGGTGTGATTCTTGGTTATCTGAATGAAACAGGAGCGCAAAATATAAATTTTGCAATTCCCTCAGATCGCATTCGTCCGCTCATGATGGGTTCGGGCGCGTTATGTTATCGGGCAAGTCCGGGTGAAGCCGTGCAGCCATCGGGTCAGCCACAATCTCAATCAGCCCCATCGGGGAGTGTACCAAGTTCGATTTCCCCGCAGGGCAAGTGAGTTGGAATTCGACTCCCCTCGTTCGTGACCTGTTCACTCATCCATTGAAATGTTTGTGTCTTCTCGAATGTTAGAAGGTTTCGTCGCAATTCAGCGGGAATGTCCTTTGCCCACTCCTTTTGCAGGGCAAGGCAGATGCTAATAAAAGTGTGAGCTGCAGCGAAACCAAGCGAAAAACTTTCTTCGTTTCCGCTCTGACTTCCACTTTTTGAGGCGTGAATCGGAGAATGCGCAATTGAGTGATTCAGTGAGTCGAGTGCGCGTAACCACTGCCCTCTGAGTTTTTCTAAAGTGTTGTCGCGAGGTCCGTCGTAAAGGGCATACATGACACGCGATAATTGGCCTTCAGCAATGCGATAAAAACAGCCATCTGAAGATAAAAACCACGGAGTAAAAGCGTTTTGCAGGAGGTGCGCGATGATGCGCAGACTGTCGTCTATGATGCTGCCCTTTGCCGAGTGAAGGCACGGAACCGTTGCGGCCGAGCCGAGCAGATCATTGGGCGTGATGCGCTTGAGTTCGCTCCAGCTTAAGTGAATGAGCTTCTTGGCTGTTGTGTGCCTGTCGAGAAGCGACGCAATCGCTAAAAGAGCGATGCGGCAGTACGGGGAATCTGAGTTCCAGTAGAGTGTGTCCACGCTTTTGTCCGACTGTTGTTGAGGGCAGAGGTGCTGTCGGGGGACTTGAGCTCCTCTGCGACTTGTGCCTTATGGCAACTGTGTCACGATAGTTTTGTTGTAAGGTATCGCCCGGACGGTGTCCATGGCGATGACGAGGAGGTACTTCAGGTATGTCATATGCAGCAAACAGCGAGCAATCTGCACAGCGTAAAAAACGCCGAGTGACCGACATTTTGAGCCGAAAGGGTGGCGCTCCCCTCACTGCATTGACTTGTTATGATGCGACATTCGCACGCCTACTGGAAAAAACGGACCTCGATGTTGTGCTTGTTGGCGACAGCCTTGGCCACGTGATGCAGGGTGGTGATTCAACTCTAACCGTGACTGTGGATGACGTTGCTTACCATACACGCTGCGTCGCGAAATCTTTGAAAACTCCACTGTTGGTGTCCGATGTGCCATTCGCAAGTGCCGGATTCACTGACGAGCGGCTGTACGCAGATGCAGAACGATTGATGCGGGCTGGTGCGGAAGCGCTTAAAATTGAGGGTGCTTCGGCCGAACTTTGCCGGCAAATTTCTCGACTCACTACCCACGGAATACCGGTGATGGGTCATATTGGCCTAGTGCCGCAAAGTGTGCATGCACTGGGTGGATACCGTATTCAAGGACGCAGTGAAGAAGCTCAGCTACGGCTTTTAGATGAAGCGCAAAGGTTGGTTGATGCGGGTTGTTTTGCGATTGTTCTTGAGTTGGTCGATGAAGCCACGGCGCGTCGAGTCACTCAAAGTTGTCAGGTGCCAACCATTGGTATTGGTGCTGGAAATAGCTGTGATGGACAGATCCTTGTTCTGCAAGACATGCTTGGCATGAACATGGATTTCAAACCAAAGTTTCTCAAGCACTTTGCGAATTTGGAAAATGTGGTTGTCGATGCAGTTGAAAATTATTGCCGAGAAGTGAATGAACGCAGTTTTCCTGTGGGTAAATGAATGAGCGAGAATAAAAAACTCTCCCTTGAAGAAATCAAAGCACGCGTTCGCGTTGTCTGTATTTGCAAGGGTATTAAGATGTCGCGCATTTGTGATGCTGTTCAAAATGGATGCTCGACGGTTGAAGAGGTCAACAAGGCAACGGGCAGTGGCAATGGTGGTTGTGGGGCTACCCGCTGCCGGCCGGTGATAGAGCAGATTATTAAAAACGGAGGGCGGCCGTTGACCTCAACCCTGCCATCCGATGTTACGTCTGATGACGACCCCGCGGATTCTTTCTAGCGGCTGGTTGATGTCCGTGGTGGTCGGCAGAGGAATGATTCGAATGCCTGGTGTTGTCATGGGCATCCGATTCATGATGCCGGCGGCGCTGGGTTGAATGTCCGCGATGGCTGGCATCGGCGTGATTGTTATCGTGGTTTGGTTTGCTTTGCGTGTCTTCAGCTTCACCTGCTTTGCGAACGCGAATTGAAATATCCAAGCTGTGATCGCGCACTGCCGAAAAAACCTTATCAACGGCCAGCGAAACCAGATTCTGCGCAAATTCTCGGGAAAGACCTTTCATCATCTCTTCCCGACTTTTTGAGATCAGCTGTCCGGCATCTTTGGGCAGCGTGTCGGTAACGTCTTTAAGTACGTCAATACTCGAACTCACGGTGCGCTTGAGAAGGTCGCCACCAATTTTTGCGATGTCTTGAAGATCTTCCCGTGATATCCACAAAGGTTCCTGCGGAGATTGTTTGTTATCGCGTGTCATGGTGTCTTCCTTGTGGTGATGTTGGTTGCCTTTGCCGGAAGTTCTCGGGACGCTGGCAGTAAAGCGCATGTGCCGAGCTCTCAACCGGCTTTTTTCGGCAGTGATGCTGAGTCAGCCTTTTTGCCTGCCGCTTTGTGCCCCGAGAGTTCCTCGAGCAGTTTCTTAAATTCACCGTTTTGCGGGAGAAGTGCAAGGGCTTGCTGACAAACAGCCTTGGCCTTACCAAACTGAGCGAGTTTTCTGTAACTTAATGCCAAGTGATAAAGTGATTTGGCATGATTTGCTTCCGCAAATATTGATCTTTCAAAATACAGCGCAGCTTGCGCAAAATCTCCAGCATTAAAATTGATCATGCCGACCTGAAACATACTTTCCGCACTCGGGTCAATTCGAGTCAGCGACGCCCATATCATGCGAGCCGGCATCTCTTGTCCCAGCCGTTTGAGCAAGCGGCCTTTGCTTGTCATGGCTTCTGTTTGATCGGGCTCGCAGATGAGCGAAGCCTCGACATCAGCCAATGCTTCATCAAACATTTCCATTTTTTCATGGACGAGAGCGCGGGCAAGCAAGACGTCTGCCTGCTGGGGCTTTTGATTGAGGAAGTCGGTAAAGATCTGCAGTGCTTTTTTATTGTTTTTTAATTTGCCACAAACGTCGCTGATTCCCTTTAGAGACAAGTTTGAACGCGGAACGTTGCGCCGGGTTTTTAAGTAGTAGTGGAGTGATTTTTCTGAATCACCGATTTCCATTTGGAGGCTAGCCATTTTTAAAAGCAACGCTTCATCGTTGGGAAAGTCACACAGCGCCAAGCGCATCTGTTCAAGTCCGGACCGATAGTCATGCAAGTCAAAATAAACATCGGCCAACTGAACTCTGCGTCCAGCTCGCTTTCCGTTTAGGCTGAGTTCGCGCAGCAGAAATTCAATCGCTTCGTGTTTTTTTCCTTCCTGGAGAAGGATATCAGCCATCAGTGCATAGGCAGGAAAACACATATCGCTGATTCTGATGGCTTCTTCCAAAAGGTTTTTTGCAGCTGCAATGTTGGCAAATTTCCATTCGGCATGGGCAAGGCCAACAATGACTCTGGGTGATTCTGGTTCGATTGCGCGAAGGGCCAAAAACTCCTGATGAGACTCACCGAGTTGCCCTTGCAGAAGAAGGTTTTCTGCATTTCTAAGGCGCTGCAGGTTGGCAGGAGGGTCAACATAGCGCGCTAAAACCTGTCTTATCTTAAAAAGAAGATCTTGAGGTTCAAAGGGCTTGATTATGTAATCGTTCACGCCCAATTCAATGGCGTGCACAATGTCGTCGCGAGACGCCTCACCACTGACAAAGACAACCGGGATGTCATTGGCGATGGGGCGTGAGCGGATGTAATTGAGAACCTCTAATCCACTGCCTTTATTCAGATACAAGTCCAAGATCACCAAATCAATCGCGTGATTGCGAAGGTATTGGATAGCATCTTTGGGTGTTTGAGTGTCCTGAATAGAAAACATTTGCGTTGGCTCAAGAACGCGCTTGTACGCCTTGCGCATCAATGCTTGGTCTTCAACTATCAAAATTGGAATACGCGGGCTCTGTATTTTTGTCTGCGCAAAGAGCTGCGGATTGTGATTCTGCAACATTTGATCAAGTCCGGCCAGGATGGTTTGAGCATCAGGACTTTTTTCTTTGGCCAGCACGCGCGCTGGCTTTTTTGGTCCGTGGCTCATCGCTCCTCTCCCGCTGGTGTCAAAGTCTTTTCAGGGGGTTCGCACCCTTCCAAGGGTTATCGGAGGGATTTGTGCAAAAATGAGGAATAGGGGGTTGCGAGACGTGGCAGGTACAGTGCGTATCATTAAAGAGGGCGAGGTCCTGTTTCGCACAGGAGAGAAGGCGGAGTCGATGTATATCGTCCGCAAGGGCTCTCTGAAAGTTTACTTCCTCAAAGGGAACGAAGAGGTGCAGCTGGCACTGCTGGGAGATGGCGCGATTGTTGGGGAAATGGCTTTCTTTGATCAAAAACCCCGCAGCGCACACGTCAAAGCTTTGGCGCAAACTGAAGTTACTGAAATCTCGCGGGCAGATTTTGACAAGTTGCTGACCCAAATTCCGAAATGGTTGGTGACCATGATGCAGAGTTTGAGCGGACGTCTGCGAACGACAAACGATAAACTGGCGCTTGTTGAAAAAGCCCAGCAGGCGACCAGCAGCAGTGTGCAAAGCGACTACCCGTTTTTACCCTTGGTGCGCTCCCTGCGGCTTTTGCAAATTCTGGCCCTTCAGCTTGGACAAAAAGATGGAACCACTCTTTTTCTCGACTACCAAACCACGCTGGAATGGTGGATGTCGCTCACGGGTTGGTCGCGAGATTATTTTTCTAAATTCATAGATGTGATGGCGCAACAAGGGTTGCTGCAGAAAAGGGGCGACGATAGCCGCACCGCTCCGCGGATTGTGATGTCGGCGCGGGCAAAGCTGCAGATGTTCACCGACTTCATGGTTAACCTTCAGAGTCGGGTTTCAGCCGCAAGCCTGAGTGAATTTAATATTGCCTGGATTGAAATGCTTGAGGCAGGAATCAGCGAAGCTGCGGCCTCGGGTTATGAGTCATACAACGTTCCGGTTCTTAAGCTGGCGACAGCAGGTTCGTATGCAACCTTAGATGAAAAAAAGCGCATGGCTGTCGCTGAACATCTGGCGCAGTGGTTGCAGCTGAAGACAAGCAAAACAAACGTTGAAATTCTCCTCAAAATTGCTCCCAAGGAGAATAAAAATCACGTTGTTTATCTAAAGATTTTGCTTGCCGCAATCAACGCGCGCATTGATCATATTGAGTGAAGAAAGAGCGCTGCTTGGTAGCAACCTTCACCAAAATTGGTCGAAGCGCAGCTGCATAAAGAGCTGCCAAAGTGGCTTATCGAGAGCCTTTCCATAAAGTATCGCAGGATAGAATCCATATCCTTTAACATCAATATTGAGTCGCATCGAAGCGGTTAAGGTCGAGATGCTTTCGGTTTCGCTGAGCAGATACTTGTCGGAAACTCCTCCGCGGCTCAAAACCAATTCTCCATCAAGTCCTTCGAGATATGCCAAGCCAAGGCGGGTATCAAACGAGTTCACGATTGGAAAAGAGTAGCTTAGGCTGTTGCGGTACTGAGCGCGGCCAACAAGATTGTAAGATAGTAGGCCATTACCTAGCAGAGATGTACTGATGTTTTGCAGTCCGTCGTTTGTACCAATCACGTAGGTTTTGAACGGCTGAAAGAACTCCTGGTAGTTCAGCGGCGAGCCGCCACCCGTTGAAGAGTAGGTGTTGCGGAGGCTTAAAGATTGCCCGCGATAGCTGACCTGATTCATCAGTTCGACGGAGTAATTTTGATAACTCACGTTGCTCACCAGCGAGCCATCGCCGGCTTTCGCGGGAGTAAGACTGTGAGTTGTATCAACTCCGACGCTGATGCGTCCGCCAGCAGAGATGTCTCTTTTGCTGAGCGAAGTGAGCGGAGCATCAAAAAAGACTCGGCTCCAAAGGGGCCTTTGCAAAGAGCTGCCTACCGATGCCAAGACTGTTTGTTGTGCTCCCCAAAAGGGATCCAAAAACGTGTCATTGCTTGAGGAAGGATCTATTTTCAAGACTTTCGCATGCACATCGGTGCTGACATTTCCATCCAAGAATTCATGTTCTATTCGTGCATCGGCCCCTGTCTCGCGCAACAGCAGAGTTGATACATAGCGCGAATTCACAGAGCGGCGGTTCTCTGCACAAGTGAGAATTTGTTTTTCGCTCCGGCATGGGTATGTGTAGGCCAATCCATTGAAGCGCGGGCGCATAAATAAGTTTGCCTTCCAGCCATCAAAAAGTCGATTGCCGTAAAGATTGGCTTCAAGTCCCCATCTGTCGCTCGGAAGAATCGAGGAGTCGAACATATAGGAACCAAAAAGTTGAACGTAGAAGCGCTCCATTTCATCCACAAAGGGGCGAGAGAAGAGGCCAACATTCCAGACACCCGAGAGAAAAGGTGGGGTGAAATTAGGATAGGTCATCCAGTGCTTGAAGCGGTAAGGCGCAGGAATTTCCGAGACAGTTTCGCTGTCACTTTGTCCACTCGCTTTGCTTGCATCAGACTTCACATCAGTTTCGCCGTTGAGCGCCACATTTTTGGGAATCGTCGTGTTTTCTGCTACGGCTATCTTCGGTCGGCCCAATGACTTCCGGAGCTCATTTGCATAGCGAGCAAACGGGGGAACGTAGGGCACGTAACCCGGTAGATTCCACCACTTTGATGTTTCAGGCCGATTGGCAATCCACGCCAGGTGAGAGGTGTGCAGATCTTTGAGTGAAACCTTCCAAAGTTCATTGCTTTGACCAGTGAAAACTCGCAGCATCAGAGTTTCTGGGGTATCGGCCGGTTCGATGCTGTCGACCCAGTCAGCCATGCCTGAAATGATTTCGCTGTTTCCTTTTGTCCAACGCACCAATGCCTGTGCATCGTTCCAGCCCACCAACAAAACAAAATCATCGGGTGCGAGCATGAGCGCGCTGCGGATAACGAACGTTCCAGCCGGAATCACTTCTTTTGGTGATTCTCCATGACACGCGCGCTGCAGCGATGTTTTTTCCGAGTCTTGATCGACAATAATAAAAGCGCACAAAGATGATTCGCTCTCTGCGTGTGCGTCATGCGGGCGAACCAGGCGAACAAATGTTGGTGCAGACCACTGCGCCAGCTGAACATGCTGCTTGAGAGTCGCATTCAGAATGTAAAGCTTTGACTCGGTGTCTTTGTTTGTCACCACCGCAGCGGCTTCCGGAGCAATGGCGGCAATATCACGCACCAGTGCAGGAGCGTTTTCAGATGTCATTGGAAAATCAAAGCGAGAAATAATCTTATCATCTGAAATCTTATTCAGATCGCCTTTAAAGAGATAATAGGACACCGCGTGCCCAACAGTGCGATTCTCAGCTTTCACCCGAGAGGTTGTCCAGAATCCGCCGTCGCTCCATTCTTTGTGGTGCGAATAAATTCTGTCTTGAGCCTTGACCTTCAGCGGACGCAGCGCGCCCGATTCAAATTCCTTTTGATCAGCAGTTTTGAATTTGAAGACCTTCAGGCCTCCTGCTCGACTTTCCGTTGCGAAATCTGGTGTTACAAGTGTTTTTCCGTGCAGAAGGTAAGAGTCTGCCGCGAATTGATCAAAAACTTTCTGCGCACCAAGGATATTTCTCAGCAAGGGCATGCCTTCCAGATCCGCTCTCACTTCAGCCGTGATGTCTTTTTTGAACGATTCATAAAGCTCACCGGGCCATTGTCCAGTGAGTTTGTGTAGCAATAAATAAGCACCGCTAAAAAAGGGTGGAATCAACTGGCTGTATTTCAACTGTTGGTGAAGAGTTCGTAGATTCTTCTCGGGGGTGCGTTCGAGAAAATACTTAAAAAACTTACCAGCCGTTGCATAACCCAAAATGCTCGTTTCGCCCGAGGCCTTGTACAGCGCATGGAGTCGGTCCCAACTGAGAAAAGTATTATTGAGCACCATGGCTCTGAGATAGCCATTGGTTTCGAGCCGCCCCAAAGATTCTGTGAGGTATTCGGGCAGCCCCTCGGTCCACCATGTGGGAAGCATGGCCATCATGAATGTGCGTCCTGCTGGTCCGACGCTGAGGTCGAGATGTTCGTACATCATACGGTGTGCTAATTCGTGCTGGAAAAGCGCACGAGGCGGGCGATATGTCGACTGTATTTCTAAGGTTTGCGGAATAAAATTCGCAAACGATGCACCATCGCTGCGTGCGCTAACAATAACAGGGATTTTCTCAAAGCGTGACGCGATGACATTTTGCGGATCCAACTCAGGTGGGTTGGGTTGGTTTTGCAGGCGTGTCCCAAGGAGAAGGCTATAATCGGGATAAGCATCTTCGACAGCCGACAATGCATGCTGAGCCAAAGTTTTTTGTGTTGAGTCGTAATAGACAACAAATCGACTGTTTTCGAGACGTCCCCATGTTACATCTGCCTGAGTTCCTGAGGGCTGTTTCAGGAAAGACAAGGGTACCGCGTGCGCACCTTGCTGCGTTCCAAAAAAACCAACAGAAAATGCAAGCCCGGCAAGCACTTTTTTAAAGCGAAGAGTTTTAATCTTTCGGCTCATTCAACTAACCCCCGTTTTGCTGAGATGTTGTTCAGCCCTTTGCAGATCTTCGGCAGTATCAATGCCGAAGGGGGGCTCGCTCGCATGAATAACACGAACTTTCCAGCCCGCCTCAAGGGCTCGCAGTTGTTCCAATCCCTCGGCAAGTTCTAGCGAACTTGGTGGCATGTTTGTGAAGTTCTGAAGTGCATCGAATCGGTAGGCATAAATTCCGACATGCTGAAGAAAGGGAATCTCGGATTGCTCTTGGAGCTTTTCGGCGAGTCCAGTGACCGCCTCGCTTGCGCCCAGTTTCTCGCGTGGCCAGGCAATTGGTGCGCGGGAAAAATACAGCGCATTTCCCTGTGTATTACAAACAACCTTGACCACCGATGTTCGGACAAAAAGTGTTGGCGAAGACTGAGGAAAGGCAAGGGTTCCCATCGGCGTATTTGACGCCGCAAGCATAGCAGAGACAAGGTGGATAACGTCGTCTTCAGAGAAAAAAGGTTCGTCGCCCTGGAGATTGATGATGAGGGTGGAAGGTAACAAAGTCACCCCTGCACTGATTAAGCTGTGAACTGCAGCATAGATGCGGTCTGTGCCTGAGGGGAGATGAGAAGGGGTCAATACCGTTTGAATGTTCGTCGACTGCAGTGCGTCAACAACCTCGCTGCTGTCTGTTGCAACCAAGGTGACAATTTCTCTGCGAGCAATCTGAAGTTGTTCGCAGAGCTTTTGTGCGCATGCCTCAACGCGCTCGGCGACACGAACAACCATTGGCCGCCCCGAAAGTAAAGCCAAAGGCTTGCGCGGGAGTCGAGTCGAGCCCAAGCGAGCAGGAATGGCTATGACTACTTTGACCGGTGCTGAGCCGCTTGGAGTGTGTGGTGATGGTGTTTTGTTCATTTTCAAAGTCCTTGGTCGTTGTCGGAAGAGTCTACCAGTTGTATTGTAGAGGCCCAACCCTCATGCCATCCCAGATTATTTGGAGGATATTGCGCCGTGCCAAGACCTGTCTCCGACGCAATCGCCGATGGCCTGCCGTTGTGGGATACATATGAAGCTGTGTTTTTTTTGCTCACGGGAATTTTTCTTGGGATCGTTCTGGGTGTTTTGTTTCCTTCTGTTTGGCGCTCTTTTCGCCGACGTTTTCGTCGGCTTGAAAAATATTGGCCAGATGACTCTCGATTTGCTGCTCCTAAAGATCCCGCCCGTCTGAAAATGTTGTCAGTCAATGCACAGATGGATGACTCCGAAGAGCTGCCGTCTGAGGTTGATATTTCTGCTGCATTCGTTCAGGCAAGGTATGCCGTTCAAGAAAATCTCTTGCGCGAGGCGGCTGCGCTTTATTTGCAGATTCTTGGCTCAGAAAAAGTGAGTCGCGTTCAAACCAACAAAGCCATGTTTGAGCTGGCGCAGGTTTATGCGCTGAGTGGACTGAGGTCGAAGGCTATTGAAACTGGACTTGAGCTCTTACACCGCAAACCTGCTCATACAGACATTTTTCGTTTGTTGTTGGGCCTCACTTCTGAACCTGGCTCTGAAAATAAAATGAAAACCTGTCTTGAATTATATTCCGGACCAAGGTCCGGTGAACTTGCCCGCGAAGTCTCTCACGTGTTGGCGGCGTGCGCATGTCGTATAGTGCGGTCTGCACAAGGACCAATTGAGCAAAGCAAACTTCAGCAGGCTGTTGAGATGGCAAAACTCGCGGTACGTTGGAGTCCGTCTGCGGTCGAACCAAAGCTGGCTCTTGTTGAAGTTACAAGCGTGCTGCGGCAGCCCGATGCAAACCGTCCGCTCGACCAGTCTGTCATGGGTTTTTTTGTCGACGTAGGAGAATGGCAGCGTTTGGTGAGAGCTCAGCCCGCCTTGTCTGCAAGCGCAATTAAGCCTTCTTTGTCGGCTTGGGTGGATTTTCTTGATGCGCGCGACTCGGAAGTGGAAACAACGATGCTCAAGATGCGCAGCGAAATTCTGAGTTTGCTTGGGCGGGGCCATCCTGCTCAGGGTTCGGCAGGGACGGGCACCGATTTTGAATATTTGCATCAGGCAATTGCGCTGATCCGAAATAAAAGCAGCTCGAGAGGGTTTGAATCCAAGAGCTCACAGCCGGCATGCGAAAGCATGGGATGGGAAAACGTACTTCGCGAGTTGCTTGCATTTTCTGAAGTCGAACCGCTTATCACCGATTTCCAGGTCTGTTCCGTATGTTCCGAAATTCATCGAGAGTTTTTCTGGCGCTGTCGAGCCTGTGGGCGCTGGGAGACCTTGTTGCCGGGGGCGAGTGCGGCTGCGTCACGGTTAAAGTGGACGTCCGGCCAACCAGAGCTTTGAAGTCAATTTTATTTGAATCTTCGCAAGCTTTGGCGTACGACCCGCGACGAGAGCTCTGGAGGCATTGCAAATGTCGACTCGCATCGGCACCCTGTCCCGCGCAATAGCAATCGATGCACTGAATCATGTACTCAGTCGGCGCCAACATGCGGATGTTGTCCTCGAGCGGCTCTTCAATCATCACGCGGGTGAACTTCGCCCGCTCGACAGGGCATTCATTTTTGAGATTGTCTATGGCTCTCTGCGCTGGCTATCCAAAATGGACTGGATCATGTCTCACATGGTCGACCGCCCATTCACGAGCCTTGATCCCCGGGTTGCTTGTGCCTTGCGGGTGGGGGCGTATCAGATTTTCTACATGGACAGAGTTCCAGATCGTGCGGCGGTTTCTGAAACTGTTGAGGCGGTGAAAAAAGTTGGTGCAGGAAACGCTTCGTCGTTTGTGAATGCAATTCTTCGTAGAGTTGCGCGCAAGGCGGAATATTATCCGAAGCCAGATCGTGAGAATCAAACGGTAGAATATTTAAGCGTTCAATACGCGCATCCACAATGGATGGTGGAACGTTGGTTGCGACACGTGCCGCTCGAGCGTCTCGAGCATCTTTTGTCGGGCAACAACAAAGCTCCCCCAATCGTCCTGCGGCGCTTGTTGAATAAGCCACTTCCGGAAAATGAAGATCTCGCAACTTACCTCTTGCGCACGCAGGGCGTCGCAAGTGAGTGGTTGCCGCTGAAAACCGCACTTAAGGTTGAACGCTTGCCCGACGTCTCGAGATGCGAAGCGTTTGCTCGCGGGCATTATCTTGTTCAAGATGCCGCGGCTCAGCTTGCGGTGCAGCTGGCAACGCCACAAGTGTCTGGAAAAGTGTTGGATGCATGCTCTGCTCCGGGTGGGAAGTCGATTGCGCTGTGGGACCAGGGTGTTGCTGCTGAAAATCTTGTTTTGGCGGAAAGTAGCCGCAAACGAATGGGCATTCTGCAAGAAAATCTGACTCGGGTTGGATTAGCGCCGGCCGAAATTTTGCAGGGAGATGTCCTCACTCAAATCGAAGGTAGAAGCTTTGATACCGTTGTGTTGGATGCTCCTTGCAGCGCACTTGGCGTAACCCGCAGGCATCCAGAAATTAAGTGGCATCGAACTCCTGCAGACATCGATCACTGCGCGTTGGAGCAACGTCGATTGCTTGACGGTCTCTCTACTGCAGTGCGGCCTGGAGGTGAGCTCATTTACATTGTCTGTAGTGCGGAGCTCGAGGAAACAACCCTGCAGAAGGATGAATTTCTGAAGAGACATCCGAATTTCCAGGTCGTTTCGCTGGAGCAGCGGATTCATGACTACTACCGCCGATACGTCACGCGCGAAAACGAACTCCTTATTTTGCCGGGCAATTCTGACGATTTGGATGGCTTCTACGCCGTTGCTTTGCGGAAAAGCGAAGGCTGAACCTCGTGCCGCAGAGACGCAAGTGTTTGCGGCGCAAATTCGATTCAACCCCGAAGGCTCTCAGTATCCGTCCTTTTCCAGTTTTCGAGATGCGCTCAACGCGCAAATTTATTCTGCACAACATCGTGTCTGCATTCTAAGTGACGATTTCCAAGATCGTGAAATTGGCTTTGCCTTGTACAATGCAAGCCGTCGTGCAGTTCTGACAAGATTGCGTGTGGACTCAAGGGGAAGTTTGAAATCGGGGACAGCAGGACGCTTAGGGCGACTTTTGGATGAACTGCAGGCGAGCGGAATTCCGGTGCTCGAGAAATCTCTCAAGTCTTTGCGCATGCCCGAGCCTACCATTCTTGCCATTGACCAAAGGGCATGGAGCATCAGTGCAGTATTAATTGAAACGTCATCAAAAGCTGTTGAAGTTGAAGCAGCCCCCTTTACAACACAAGAAGTTTGCAACTGGGCAGAAGCTGCTTCATCCGCCAAAGCTGCGACACTGCGCTGAGCCCGCCGAGACTCTGGCTTTGATAATATTTCAGCGATGGAAGAATTTGTCTCAGGAGACTCTCATTCATGGCAAAGTACTCGAATCTGCGGATGATCATGCGGCGCTGTGTGCTGGTTTTGATCGCCGTCTTGTTTGTTTCTTGTGGTCCGGGCAAATGCAAAAACCGTGTGGATGTTTCTGCTGAAGAACAATTGCGCAGTTATATTGATCTCGCAGTGAATATCACTCGGATGGATCAGCGCGAAGAACTTGAGAGCTTTACAACTGGTGAATTCCGCGACCACATCACATCGGCGTCACCTGAAGCGTTCAAGGAATCTTACCTCAACAGACGCTTTGAGTTTGATGAATTTGAAGTGACGTCCAAAAAAGAAGTCGATCCTCAGCGTGAAGTCCATCTCGAGTACCGGGTGAAATTTCGCAGCTGGTTGACAGGCGAAGACAAGGCACGCTCTCCTTCGCAAGATGTAAAGAGCCTTGCTGTGATGAAATACACGAATGGCCAGTGGGCAATCGCTTCCATCAAGCCGCTCGATTCGAGTTATAATTGGGATGTAGGATTGCCCATGGATGGTGTCTCCACTCAGGGAATTACTCCCGATTCACCCGTGATTGATCCCTATGCCGAGGCGGCGCCCCAGGCTGAGCAAGCTCCAGCAGTGGCAACACCGGTTTCGACACCAGCGAAGAAGCCTTGAACACAAGAAATCAATTTTGCTGAATCAAACGCCTCGCAAGGATTGAAGGGAAGCAACTATGAAGCGAATTTTGATTGCCGACTCCAGCAAAGCTAGCCTGGTGATGACAAGTGAAGTCTTCAAAGATCACTTTCCTGGAGTTCAGGTGGTGGTGGCCCGAACCTCTGCCGACGCAATTGAATTGGCCAAAACGGCCGGCGAACTCGACGCGTTCATTATCGATTATGACCTGCCAGATCGTGACGGTGCCTATACGGCAGCTCGCTTGAAAAAGATGTTTGCTCAGCCAATTTTAATTACAGCCTTTGATCGGCCCGACGTTCAAGAGACGATCGACCGCGACTTGTCTGCGTTCGATGATTGCCTCAGCTGGCTTAAAAAGCCGGTGAAGCCTGAATTAGTTGTTTCTCTTGCGCAGCGTTTCATCGAAGGAAAGCATCGCTGTCAGCGCCGTCTGAACTGTCATATTCCAGCCTTTCTTGAAGTTGAATTTATGCCCGTTGGGCAGTCGCTTGCCGCTGCGACAGGGGCAAGCTCCTATCGTTCGCAGGCGGTGGCAAAAGTGAAAGTCGCGAGCAAGAGTAAAGCAAAACAGCAAGCAAAGACGAAGAAAGCAGCGACTCAGAAGACAACCGCAACAAAATTGAGTTCGTCTGGAAAATCGTCAACACCAATGAAGTCGGCCAAAACAGATAAAAACGCGACTAAAGAAAAGTCAAAAACAGTCGGAAAAACTTCTCCTCAGACATCGCTGATCAAGAAATCAGCGCCTGTCATGGCTAAATCCGCAACCGTTCCAACCAGCAAAACGCTCGCAAAGAAGCCGACACCAACTGTTGGTGGCCGCATAAAAGCAACTCCAGTGGAAGTAAAAACAAACAAGCAAAAAACCACACCCGTGGTCCCTGCACAGCCCTTTCGTAAAATCATTCCCATCACGATTGATGATGTTAGTCTGGGCGGAGCAAAGATTCGCGTGAGCAATCAGGAAATCGTTGTCAATCAACCTGGAAAGAATCGAGCCGTTTCCGCGGTTGTTGATTTTCGCGAAGGGCAGATTTTGAATGTGTACGTGCCTCCCAGTCATGTGGTTGAGGCAGGGGCTGAATCGCTGGATAAATGGCAAAAGGCACAAGCCAAAGTTCTTATAAATTCATTGCTCTCTGCTGAAGGCAAAAACTCGAAAAGCAGCGAGGGCGTGAGTAAATCGACAACCTTGAGCCCATTGGCTGGACGAGCCCGAACTGCGCTTGCGAATACAGACACCGAACAGCCACTTGAAGGACAGGCGAACGGTGGAAATGTTCTGAAGGGCCAGGTTCGTTGGACTGCGAGCAGTGAAACATTCACCTTCTGTGGCCTGCGTTCTGAGACGGTCAATGTGTCGAAAAAACTCTTTGAAGCCATGATTGAAATTGAATCTCGGGCGCGCGGAAATTTGAGTCCAATCGTGTCTCCAAACACGCCTCGAGCACCAAAGTTGAACGCCTGATTTGACAGTTTTCGAGATGGTCGCTAATCTCTTGGATAAATCGCATCTGCAAGCGGTTCATCACAAGGAGCGTGTTATGAAAAAGTCGACCGTCTCGACATCACAATTGATCTCTGCTGTTGCAGCAAACCACACCGAACTCCCAAAGAAGGTGACTAAGGAAGTCCTCCAAGAATTCCTTACCCTCATTGAGCAAGAAGTTGTCGGCAACCATTCTAAGGTTCGCATCGACAAAGTTGGTATCCTGCAAGTTAAAGAGCGTGCTGCTCGTATGGGCCGCAACCCACAAACTGGCGAAGAAATCCGCATTCCTGCATCCAAGAAGGTGACCTTCCGCGCTGCTAAGTCTTTGAAAGACGCAGTTGGCGTGAAGCGTGCAACCAAGAAGAAGAAGTAATTAGATTTAGGATTGTCCGAGTCCATTTGCAGATGTGAGACCTCCCCGCTGGGAGGTTTTTTTTTGCCTGTGCGGGGCGTTGATGTTCGAAATTAATTCTGAGCAAGACTCTCTATAATATAGACTTCCTGCTCACCTTTCCCCTTCAATTTTACTTTTCCCAGGCTCTTGCCGGTGATGTGGCTCGCAAGGCGTTCGAATGTTGTTTTGGAAGCCGTCAGTGTTTGCGGCTGTCCAGCCCCCTCAATGCGCGCTGCCGTGTTTACGGTGTCGCCCCAAACATCAAAAAGAAACTGTTTCGTGCCAACGAGTCCGCCCACCACTGGACCCGAGTGAATCCCAACCCGCACCTTCCAGCCTGATGAATGATGGGCGGCACTCGAGATCATGTCGAGTCCGGCACGCGTGGCTTTCAGTTCAGGCAGCGAATCGTCTGGAGTGAGTCCCGCCACGGCCATGAAGCTGTCGCCAATTGTTTTGATCTTCTGCAAGCCATGTAGATCGGCGATAGCTTCGAATTCAGAGAAAAGGCTCTGTAAGAATTTTAAAATAGTAACCGGGTCCTGGGTATCGCAGCTTTCCGTGAAATTAACGATGTCACAGAACAAGACGCAAACGCCTTCGTGGCGCTTTGGCTTGACTTCACCGGTCGCCTGCAACTCATCGATAATGTCTTTTGGCAGAATCACCGATAGCAACTCTTCGACACGATTTTTTTGGAATTTGAGTTCTTCGGCAAATTCCTTCTCGCGCCTCTTCGTTGCTTGTAATTCGAGAGATGTTAGAACGCGGGCCTTAAGGAATGCAGATTGGAATGGTTTAGGGAGCGAGTCGATGGCGCCCGCTTCAATGCATTCAGCAAGTTCATCTGCATCATCGGATGCGGTCACAACCAAGACTGGTATTTCCGAAGTCGCGGGGTTCGCCTTAACCGTCTTGAGAAAATCCAGTCCACTCATCGCTGGCATGTGCAGGTCCAGCAGAATGAGATTGTAGCTCTCAGATTCAAGCGCCCGCAGGGCATTTTGTCCTGACGTGAAAGTCGTCACTGCGAGTCCAAGTCGACTTAAAAAGGTCCCAATCAAGTGTAGGTTGTGAGGTTCATCGTCGATGACCATGACGTGCTGAGCTTGCTTTCCTTCAGTCGATGCATCGCCCGGTATTGCTCCAACTTGGAAAGATTGCAGTTGAGGCTTCAACTCGATCCGTTGATCGAATGGAGAGTGACACCGGAGGGTGAGCTGTCGTACCGCTTCAATCATGTTTGTAAGAAGCTCTTGTTGGCCAATAAGCGATTCCAGGCGGGCCAGCTTTTCATTGAGTGTTCTGAGGCTTGCAAGAGTCTGGCTGCGCAGACCGGCTTTCACTTCGGTTTGGAAAATCAAAATCGATGCGAGTGAGCAGTGGTTGATCATTTGAGCGGTGTCATCGAGAAGCATACGGGCGTCGTTCAGGACCAATTCGAATTGCGCAAGATGTGAGTTTTGAGCTTGCGCGAGGTCTTCACGCAGAACTTCGCCGAACCCGATCAAGACTGAAAAGATGGAACGCAGATCATGTCTGAATGTCGACCGGAACTTTTCCGGAGTGACCGTCTGAGTCTTTTCACTTGCTGAGCTGTTCATTTATTTTCCACGTCATTCATGAATAATTTTGCTTTCAGAATATGGTAACGAATGTGCTCTGGTGAGCGCGAGTCGAAGTGTTGACGTGTGCAAAGATCGAAAAGAATCGTTCGAAGTCTTTACAGATGAAAAAGACAAAGTTACATTTTTTGAAAATGGAGGTCACAAATATGGTTACGAAGAAAGTTGCAAAGAAGTCCGCTACCAAACCTGCAGCTAAGAAGGCTGCAAAGAAAACTGCAGCGAAAAAGCCAGCTGCAAAGAAGGCCGTGAAGAAGACTGCCGCTAAGAAAACTGCAGCGAAGAAGCCAGCTGCTAAGAAGGCAGTGAAGAAAACTGCAGCCAAGAAAACTGTTGCTAAGAAAGCAGCAGCGAAGAAGCCAGCTGCCAAAAAAGCAGTGAAGAAAACTGCTGGCAAGAAGGCTGTTGCTAAGAAGGCAGCTCCAAAGAAGACTGCCGCTAAGAAGGCACGCAAGCCAGGTGCTCGTCGCGCGAAGGCAGCTCCTGCAGCATCGCCAGCGGCAAGCGAAGGCAGCGAGCCCTCCGAGCCCGACGGCGAATCCGGCTTACTTTCCTCTCCATACCTTGCACCAAAGATTTCGGGGCATGTGAATGGAGAGGTGTTCGATGTGCGTTCTGTTAAAGGCAAATGGGCTGTTCTTTATTTTTATCCAAAGGACATGACTCCAGGCTGTACAATCGAAGCGCGCGATTTCCAAACTCTCTCCAATGAATTCAAACAGCAGGATGCGGTTGTCATTGGTGTCAGTAAGGATTCTTGCCAAAGTCACGACAAGTTTGCGCAAAAGGAAGGTTTGTCCTTTATGCTTCTCTCGGATGAGAAAAGTGATTTGTGCGAGCGATTCGGGGTTTGGAAAGAGAAGAGCATGTACGGTAAGAAGTTCATGGGAATTGAACGATCTACTTTTATCGTCGATCCCTCTGGCCGTGTGGTTGCACAGTGGCCTAAGGTCAAGGTTGATGGACATGCGAAGCAAGTTCTTGCAACTCTGAAAACGCTCAGCCGTTGAAGTGATTGTGCAAGGCAAAAAAAAGCCCACGGAGACGTTCCGTGGGCTTTTTTTTGCCTCGGTGAAGACCTCAGTCTTCGCTCCGTTGCTCGCGCTGCTGACCAAACAACATCGCGCGGCCAAATTCACGATTCATGCGTGCAATGTTATCGACTTTAATTTCTTTCGGGCAGGCTGCCGCGCAAGAGCCCATGTTTGTGCAGCTACCAAAATCCTCTTCATCCATCTGCCAGACCATGCGCGAGACGCGTCGTTCGCGCTCCGCCTGGCCTTGTGGAAGTAGAGCGAATTGCGAAACTTTGGCCGAGACAAAAAGCATTGCAGAGCCATTGCGACACGCAGCAACACAAGCACCGCATTGTATACAAGCGGCAGCGTCCATGGCGGCATCGGCAAGATCTTTTGCAATTGGAATTGCGTTGCCATCAGGCGCGTTTCCGGTGCTGACCGAAACGTAGCCTCCTGCCGCTTGGATGCGATCAAGCGCCGAGCGATCGGTGACCAAATCCTTGATGACGGGGAACGCCTTCGCCCGAAAAGGTTCAACGACTATCGTGTCACCGTCGTTAAAAGTCCGCATATGAAGCTGGCAAGTTGTCGTCCCAGTTTGAGGACCATGCGGTTCGCCGTCGATCACCATGGCACACGAACCACAAATGCCTTCACGGCAGTCGTGTGCAAAAGCAATTGGCTCCTCGCCCCGGCCCACAAGTTGTCCATTGAGTACGTCAATCATTTCCAGGAACGACATATCCGGGCTCACGGTGTCGAGAGTGTAATCGACGAGTCGCCCTTCCGAGCTTTTGTCTTTTTGCCGCCACACCTTCAGATGGATGCGCATGGTGCGTGAGTTATTATTTCCAGCCATGACATTCTCTCCTTGGTTATTTGTAGCTGCGGGTCGCAAGCTTGATGTTTTCGAAGTTCAAAGACTCAATGTGCCGCTTTGCCGCTTTGCCTTCGCCTTGGTGTTCCCAGACTGCGACGTGGCAGAAATTTTCGTCGTCGCGTTGTGCTTCGTTATCAGGAGTTTGGAATTCTGTGCGGAAGTGGCCACCGCAGGATTCACGGCGTTCCATTGCATCGCGCGCCATCAATTCTCCGAGGTCAATAAAGTCGGCAACTCGTCCGGCTCTTTCGAGTTCTTGATTCAATGATGCTGCTTCGCCTGGAATACGTAAGTCATTCCAGAATTCGTCTCGCAATTTTGGAATTTCTTCGAGGAGTTTCTTCAAGCTTTGTTCGCTGCGCTCCATTCCACAATTGTCCCACATCAACTTACCGAGCTTTCTATGTAGCTCATCGGCGGTTTTGTTGCCTTTGATATTCATGAGGCGGCTGATGCCAGACTGGACATTGGCTTGGGCTTCTTTGAAAGCCTCGTGATTGGTGTCAATTTTGTCGAGTTTTGTTGAACCAAGATAATGCGCCAGTGTGCTTGGAATCACAAAGTAACCATCCGCCAGACCCTGCATAAGAGCGGATGCACCGAGCCGATTGGCACCATGGTCTGAAAAGTTTGCCTCGCCCAGCACGTGCAATCCAGGGATTGTCGATTGCAGATTGTAGTCCACCCACAATCCGCCCATCGTGTAGTGGACGGCTGGGAAAATTCTCATTGGAACTTTGTAGGGATCATCGCCGGTGATCTTTTCATACATTTGGAAAAGGTTGCCGTATTTACCTGCAATCACATCTTGTCCATCTCGTTTGATGGCCGCAGCAAAGTCGAGATAAACAGCGAGTTTCGTTGAACCCACTCCGCGTCCTTCATCACAAACAAATTTTGCTTGCCGCGAAGCAATGTCACGAGGTGCAAGGTTGCCAAAGCTCGGATAGATGCGTTCCAGATAGTAATCGCGATCCTCTTCAGGAATTTGATCGGGAGTGCGAGTGTCGTTTGCATCTTTCGGAACCCAAACGCGCCCGTCGTTGCGCAGCGACTCGGACATCAGCGTCAGCTTGCTTTGATAGTCGCCCGACACAGGGATGCACGTGGGATGGATTTGAGTGAAGCAAGGGTTCCCGAATGCTGCGCCGCGCCTATGAGCACGCCAAATTGCCGTTGCGTTCGACCATTTCGCGTTGGTCGAGAGGTAGAAAACATTTCCATAGCCACCGGTTGCCAAGACGACGGCATCGGCCGCGTGCGATTCAATTTCGCCCGTCAACACATTCCGGCAGATCACGCCGCGCGCTTTACCATCGATCAGCACCAGGTCGAGCATTTCGCGGAAGTTGAGAAGCTCAATTTTTTTGCTATCAACTTGCCGCATCATCGCAGAGTAAGCGCCAAGGAGGAGTTGCTGGCCGGTTTGGCCGCGCGCATAAAAAGTTCGAGAGACCTGCGCGCCGCCAAAGCTTCGGTTGGCGAGCAGGCCACCGTATTCGCGTGCGAACGGCACACCCAAAGCGACACAGTGGTCGATGATTTTTACTGAATTTTGCGCCAAGCGATAGACGTTCGCTTCGCGCGAACGAAAATCGCCACCCTTGATTGTGTCGTAAAACAGCCGATAAATCGAGTCGCCGTCGTTTTGATAGTTCTTGGCTGCATTGATTCCTCCTTGCGCGGCAATTGAATGCGCGCGGCGAGGGGAGTCGTGGATGCACATGGTTTTCACATTGTAACCAAGCTCGGCGAGCGCAGCTGAAGCAGATGCACCTGCAAGACCTGAGCCAACCACAATCAAGTTGAACTTACGTCGATTGGCTGGGTTGACGAGTTTCGAATCGAATTGGTGCTTGGTCCATTTTTCGGAAATGGGTCCGCTTGGGATTTTTGAATCGAGATTCATGTCAGATTACCCCTTCACGAAAAAGACGTAGAAAGGAACAGCAAGGAATCCTGCTGCCACGACAATCGAATACGCCCAGCCAAAACGCTTGATGACTGTGTTTAATTTTGGATGGTTGATACCAAGAGTTTGAAAGCTTGAGGCAAAGCCGTGATAAAGATGCAGGCCTACCAAAACGAGACAGACCGTATACCAAGCCACATAACCAGGCTGCGCAAAGCACTCGACCACATTCCTATAGATGTCCCGCATTTTTATGCCATCAACGCTGGTTTCATAGTGTGCGCCGTATTTAAAAGTGATGAGGTGAAGCACCAGAAATACCAAAGTGATAGAGCCCGACCAGATCATCGTTTTAGATGACAGAGAAGCACCTTTTACACTCTTTGGGGTCACCGCATACAAAGTTGGCTTTGTGCGGCTGTTGCGCATTTTTAAGCTGATTCCATTGATCGCGTGCAGTGCAATGAACAGCACCAGACCCGCCTCAGCGATGTAAATGAATGGGTTGCTCACGAGCTTGTAGCTATAAGAGTTGTAAGCATCAGCACCAATAAAGATAAGCAAGTTTCCAAGCATGTGAGCTAGCACGAAGAGCGTCCAGACAAGTCCGCTGATAGCCATCAGGTACTTGCGTCCAATGGTGCTGCTCAGGTACCGCACGATCCCCTGATTCATGTGCGAAGTCTCCTTTGGGTTCAGAAACGCAAATTAAATTCAGACAAAAAAATAATGGCCGAGATTATCGGACACAGCAATTCAATGACCGTTTGTATCACACAATTGTCTTAATTTTCTGACAGCAAAGGGCATCGGCTTCGCGACGTCGCAAGCATTCGATTGATGACAATCAATCCAGATAGACTTCTTGATCAACTTTAGAGCGTGCAGCTGGCGCCTTCTCGCTCCATGACGCGTGCCAAACGAGCGGTGATGTCCGCCTTCAATGGACGATGGGTGAAGGCAATTTTTTCACCCACCAGTTGGGCATGAAATCCATCATTGATGATGTCAATTTTGTACTTGAGTTCAGTTGTTCCCAATTTCGAGAAAACCACCAGCAACTCGTTGCCATTTAATTTGAATTTGGTGATCTCGCCTAAGTCACGGCCTTCCAAGGCGGACTCAACCTTTTGAACGAATTCTTGAATCGAACCTGATTTAAGTTCAAATGCCTTCACTTTGGTCCTCCTTCAATCAATTCTTTAACCAAGTCTTCAAATGCCACAACCTTACTGATCTCAACCCCGGGGATCGCGCGAAGCTCTGTGATTGTCGCCTCACTCGGGTTGCCTATCATGACTAAAATAGGAACGGTTCCCGCGTTGATCTGCGAAAATAAGAGTTGGTTAACCGCGCTGAGATCTTTTTCTTGTTCAAGGCGAACCAAAGATCCTTCCACACCGAGCGGATTGGGCAAAACGCGAGCTTCGAGGTCCTCAAGAAAATCGTCGACTTTGTCAAACACGGTTTGCTCAGTGGCAAGCGTTGTGTTGATTCTCGAGATTCGTGCGTTTTCAAGTTCTTCTTGGGTGATGCCTTTGCTTGTAAAAGAGTCCCAGGTTTTAGTTGCAAGTTTGACGGCTTCAATAAGGCGTTCGTTTGGGCTTTGAAAATTGAGTCGCCAGCTCCCGGTATTTGTATTTGGTTCGATCGATTCAGGGTCGAAAGATGCGTGAGGTCCATAGGAAATACCTGAATCAGCGCGCATCGCTTTTGAAAAACGGTCGTTACCAATAACCCCGCCCGAGGCGCTGAAAACTTCACGCAAAAGAGTCATTCGTGTCCGCTCAATTCGATTCATCTTGCCAATGTTTGGTAAGTAGTAGCGGAGCGTCAGGGTTGCTTGGCTCAAATCTGCTTTGCGGATGATGGTCATTCGAAGCTTGTTGTTTTCTGGGCGTTGAACGCGTTCTGGCAGCCATGCATAAGTGACTGGGGTCAGGCGTGGAATCTTTTTCATCAGCTGAACAACGCTTTGTTCTAGCTTGCTGTTGATGTTCCCAGAAAGTACCACATTGAGCCCAGCGCGATTAACAAGCAGCCCAGCGATTTGTCTCAGCTTGTCTTGTGAAACCTTTTCAAGCTCGGGCTTTGACATGCGCGCTAGCGAGTGAGCGAAATAATGCTGCGAACCGAAGGCAAGTCGGATGGCTTCCTGTTCTACGAAGCGACCTTGCTTTCGAGAGTTTCCACCATCAAGCAAGCCCTGAAAGGCATCGGCCTGTTCCATTTTCCAAATCTCAAGGGCATCGCGGTCGAATCGAGGTCGCAAGAGCATGTCCTCGAGGGCCGCCATGGCAAGTGGAAAGTCTGTCGAGAGCATTTCAATTGAAATGTGAAATTGTCCGAGCTGGGTGGTTGTCGTGCTGACTTGAATCCCATTGTCCGCAAGAAATTTTTGCAGCTCCTCGTAATTTCGCGCACCAGCACCGCCAAGTAGAAACATGTCGATCGTTGCTGCCAGATTTGTTCGAAGTGCACGAGGAAGTGAATACACTCCAGTTTCGAAGAGCAGATCGAGACGGATCTTTTTTCCTGTCTCAGCATAAATCGAATAAAGTGCAGCTCCGCCAACGACAGGGGTGCGTGCGTAGTTGAGTGATGGCCAGTTGATGCTGCGCCAGTTGAGTGGCACGGGCTTGCTGACGACCACAGGGCGTTGGTTTGTTAGCGCGCCTCCGGCACCTGAGTCCTGCGCAGAGGCATCAGAAGCGGCAAACACAAGTCCGCTGAAAGCAAGGGTTGTAAGAGTTTTAATTGCAACAGAGTTGCATGCAAAAGCTTTATTCTTTTTTCGAGCAGGCAGCATAACGAAGTCTTTCATTTCAATGCGGCTGTTTTTTCAAAATCACCACAGGGGATCGCTTTGCCTGGGGCAGTGACCCCCATATGGAAAGCTTTTTTCTGTGAAAAAGCATCCCGGCCCCAAGCTTGGAATTCTTTGCTGGTCAGAGATTCGATAATCTTTTTCGTTTGCGCGGAAATCTGGAAATCTCCATAAAAGAACTCATTCCACTCGTAGAATTCAACCAGGCTGGACATCTTTTGCGCAACCTCAGCTTCTTCAACCTCCTGCTGCTTGAGAAGAATTTTCTTCAACTCGGGAGTGATGGGGCGGCTGAGGGCCTTTTGCAGCTCTTTGAAAAAATAATCACTTGCGGCAGGCCAGTTTTGCTGGCGGTTGAGTTTGAACCAAGCAACATATGGCTGCGAGGTCTTTTGCCAAGTTGTCTTGAAAAGACCAAACGAAGTTGCGAGTTTTTGTTTGGTCATGCGCCGTTGCATTGTTCCGTCAGGGCTGTCGTTCAGAATTTGCAACAATACTTGAATGAGAATGTTGGAGCGGTAGGAGTTGTCCTCAGAAGGGAACTGCAACGTGTGCTGTTCTTCAAAGACACTCTCGCTGCAAACAAAATCTTTACCGGCAACCGACTGTTCGGCACGCTCAGAGCGGCGGGCACCTTGAATCTTTGCTCTGCCGTTCCAATCTGAAAATGCGTCGTTGATTTTTTGCAGCGCATTTTCCACATTGAAAGGGCCACCCAAAAACAGCTGAGCGTTGTCGGGTGTGTAGAAGTCGCGATAGAAAGTGCGCGCTTCTTCAATTGACATCTGTTCAACGTCAACTTTGGTGCCAATTGTTAGCCATTCATAAGGAGTCGACTTGTAGGCTGTTCGGCGGATAATTTCCATTCCACGTTGAAGAGGATCATTTTCGTAGCGCAGGCGGCGTTCCGAAATAACAGCGCCTTTTTCCGTGGTGAAATAGGGGTCTTGAAGGTCGAGAAGTTTGAACCTTTGTGATTCTAGTTCGAGCATCTTATCAAGCGCTGGTCCAGGAAAACTTGACTCATAGACAACATAGTCTGTGCTTGTTGCCGCGTTTCCACGTCCGCCCACACCTGCAAGAACTCGGTCGTAGTGACCTTCCGAAGTGACTTGGGTTTTGCGGAACATCATGTGTTCGAAAAAATGAGCGAGCCCGGTTGTGCCAAGTTTTTCTCGATTACTGCCAGCATCGAGCTTGACGCGAAGCGTGGCGAGCGGATTGCGGCTGTCAGGCAAAATCAACACCTTCAATCCGTTTGCAAGTTTGAATTTGTAAACCGTTGGAGCGCCTTCAATCGCCTGACCAATTGCAAGCAGGGTGACACCGCTGGGAAGACGCATTTGTGCAGGTGCAGCCTGAATGCGGCTGGACACCGCGACCGATGAACATAGCAGAGATATTCCAACTAACGATGTGCGCAGCGCTGAGCCGCATTTCATGATGTTTCTCCACCAGAAAGAAGCAGGAATTTCGCGGGCCCCTCTTGTTTAACGCTTTTGAGTCATACCCAGGCTGCGTAGCCTCTGACCGCGATCCAGCCGAGCACGGATCTGCACCGATTGTTCGGCCATGTCAGGCTTGCCAAGCAGCGCAAACATATTTGTTTTGTAAGCTTCAACACCGGGTTGATCGAATGGGTTTACACCGCGCGCCAATCCGCCCACACCGCAGGCGAACATGTTCAGATACAACCAGTAGCCAAGCCAAAAAGCCGAGAGTTCAGGAAGGTCCCAAATTAAGGTGGGAACTCCGCCATCCGCATGCGCTAGGCTTGTTCCCAAGATCGCTTCTTGTTGGACCTGTTCCAAGTTTTGTCCTGTCAGGTAGTCGAAACCATCGGCAAGCCCTGCCTGAGGAATTCGAACTTTGCGTTTTTGCGCGCCGCGGCTTAACGAAGATTCATCAAGAATTCGCAGGTGAGTTGCGAACAAATGGCGTTCGCCCTCTTGAAAATACTGACCCATGGAATGCAGATCGGTGGTGAACTGGACACTTGCTGGAAAGATTCCTGTATTGCCTTTGGCATCGCTTTCACCAAACAATTGTTTCCACCATTCTGCAATTGCGCGCAGTTTGGGTGTCCAATGGCAAAGGGATTCAACTTTATAGCCCTCTTTATAAAGAGCGTTGCGAATCGCTGCGTAGCAAAGTGCAGGGTTGGTTTCGAGCGCTTCATTTTTATCGTTGATTGTGTCGAGTCTCGCTTGTCGCGCGCCTTCAACAAATTCATTGATATCGATTCCGGCAACAGCCAGAGGTAAAAGTCCAACTGCGGTGAAAATGGAGTACCGGCCACCCACGTTTCGAGGAATACTCATTGTTGGGTAGTTGTGGGTCTGCGAAAGCTTCAGCAGAGTTCCACTTTCTGGATCAGTGATAGCAAAGATGCGGGCCGAAGCCTCGCGGGCTCCAAAGCGGTCATCGAGATATTGTTTCAAAATTCGGAACGCAAGCGCAGGTTCGGTTGTTGTTCCTGATTTAGAAACAACGAGCAAACTTGGAGAGAATTGATCGAGAACGTCGAGCAGTTCACTGAGCTCGTCGGTTGCAACATGATGACCTGCCCACAGCAGAACTGGACGACGCTGAAATTGCGTCGGATTTGCCATGGCGAACGTATGTGTGAGTGCGTCGTAGACAGCTTTTGTTCCAAGCAGGCTTCCGCCAATACCGATCACCACAAGAGCATCTGAATGCGAAGCAATACGCTCGGAAAGTGTCTTGACCTCATTCACAAGGCGTGGAGCATGATCCTCAATCCAGTGGACCCATCCCATGAAATCGGAACCTTTACCCGTTCCATTCAATAAAGATTTTTTTGCAGCAACGAGTTGCGGCATAGAATCGTGGAGATGACGTTCCAGAGGAACAACATCATGAGCTTTTGTCCAATCGAGAGCAATGCGTTTGCTGTCTGCCGCGGGCATCTTATGTGACCTCTTGCTGGAAATGAGGTTGGGAAACAGTTAGAAGTTTTAACAGCCCCTTGACCCAGAGGCAATTGAGAGGACCATTGATGAGCATGCCTGGGCAGCGAAGATTTAGGAACGTACTTCTGACTGGACTCCCCGGAGTTGGCAAGTCCACATTTGGCAAAGCATATGCTCAAATGTCGCGCACCGAATTTGTTGAGCTCGATCGCTATGTCGAGCGTCTCGCCGGTCAGTCGATCTCTGAGATATTCGCTCAAGATGGTGAAGCGGTATTTCGGGAGCTTGAAGCAAAATGTCTCGAGCGACTTCTCAAGCGGCAGCGCTGCACTATTGCTCTTGGAGGAGGCACTCTGACTCATCCAGAGTCTTTGCAGCTCGCGCAGGCTTTGGGATGCATTGTCCTATTAACCGCCCCGATTCCGCTCATTGTGCGCCGTTTGTGGCCAGAGATCTCCTCGCGTCCGTTGTTGTCCGATTGTAAGTCGGAAGCGGAACTCGCCACCCGATTGGAAACAATTTGGTGTCAGCGAGAGGCAAGCTATCTTTTGGCAGATCTGACTCTCGAGACTGCTTACAGTTCTGTCGACACTCTGAAGATTGAACTCGCGTGGTTGGAAGCGAAACTTTTGAGTGGGCCAACCGCGAAGAAAGTTGGAGTTGACTCTGCTTCATCTGCAAATGCGAATGACGGCGAATCTTCCTTCGTTCTGCGTCGCCCGATTCCCTTGGCCGATGCTGATTATCGCTCACCGCGCGAACCGCGAGGAGGGCGCGAGATGGGCGATAAAATGGAACGGATCTTGAAGGCCCAGCGGCAAAAAGATCGCTCTGAAAAACGCGATAAACGTGATAAAAAGTCTTTGGGTCAGCGACCTCCTGAAAATCAGCAATCGCAGAGTTCCGCAGTGGGTCCACAACCGCGCGCTGAAGGTCCACAACCGCGCGCTGAAGGTCCACAACCGCGCGCTGAAGGTCCACAACCGCGCGCTGAAGGTCAACAACCGCGCGCTGAAGGTCCACAACCGCGCGCTGAAGGTCCACAACCAAAACAAGCAGTTCCGAAGACTGGCCATGCCCATCCACAAGGTCGCGGAGAGGGTCAGAACCAGCGAAGGCAAGCGCCCCGCCAACATCAAAAAAGCGGACAACCATCCACCGAAGGTCCAGTGCCACGCTCTCAATCGAATTCAAATGGATCTGCATTGGGTAGGCCAGTCCCGCGCGCACGCGATGAGGAAGGCTGATCTCTTGGAATGCTGAAACAAGAGAATCAGTTTTGCGCGAACCGCGACCAGCTGCGTAGGTATGTGTAACCCATTTTCAATTGATAATCGTTCTTTAAATTGTTGGGCCACTTCTCAATATCACTTGAAAAACCAAGATTGTTTGGAGTGTTTGTGAGGTCGGTGGCTTCAATATGTCCCTCGAGATCCACTTCTTTTCTGCCTGCTTTGATAGGATTTGAGGTCGTTTGGCTCTCATCTTCTTTTAGGATATCCGTGCTTCCGCCTTGGCTTGAAGCTTTAAGATTTGCATTCACCCGCGCGTTTGGATTTGCCGGTAAAGTGACATCCGGAGTGATTCCCTTCGCCTGAATACTTCGGCCGTTGGGCGTGTAATACCGAGCCACGGTCATTTTAAGTCCTGCTCCATTGGACAGTGGAATGATGGACTGAACACTGCCTTTGCCAAACGTTGGCATTCCAACAAGCAATGCGCGGTTGTGATCCTGCAACGCTCCAGCAACAATTTCCGAGGCACTCGCAGATGCTTCGTTGACCAAAACAACCATTGGCATATAGGCGTGCGTGTGTCGTTTGGTGGCGTATTCAACTTCTTGGCGAGCGCGATCCCGGCCAACAGTCGAAACAATAATTCCTGAATCCAAGAAAAGATCCGCAATGCGCACGGCCTGGTCCAAAAGCCCGCCTGGATTGCTTCTCAGATCAAGCACGAGACCTTTGAGCTTGCCATTATTCTCGGCCTCATACTGCCTCAGTGCTTTGTCAACCTGGTCGCTCGTTTCCTCTTGAAAAACGCCGATTCTCACATAGGCGTAGCCATTTGCTAAGCTTTGATGAACAACACTGGTGCTCTTAATGATTTCGCGAACAATCTGCAGCATGCGAGGTTTTGGGCGTATTGTTTTGCCATTTTGTGTTTCTGCGACAGGTTGAATTTCGAGTTTTACATTTGAACCAGGCAAGCCGCGTAATTTGTTGAGAACGTCATCGATGTTGTTTTTACTGATTTGTATGCCATCCACCGACAAAATAACGTCGCCAGGCTGAATTTTTGCACGCGAAGCGGGTGTGTCCGGAACAACTTCAATAATTTCCAACCGCCCATTTTGTTGAGTCAATACCACCCCGATTCCACCAAATTTGCCTGAGGTATCGTTGGTCAATTCGCGCAGCTGTTGGGCTGGAAGATAAGCGGTGTGAGGATCAAGGGATCCCGCCATGCCTTTAAGAGCACGTTCAATAAGTGCATCGCTCGAAACAGCCTTTTCATCCACGTACATTGTTTCCAAAAGATTCAAGACGCGAGTGAATGATTCCAGTGACTGAAATTTCTTGTTGCGTGTTTCGAGTGCTTCGGCGGGTGATTCTTGTTTCGCTTGCGGAGCGCTCTTCGCAGTTTCGGGTTTGTTTGCCGGAGTCGCGCTGGAAACGGCAAGCGCCTGAATTTGGGGTGATATCCCAAGAATCGAGGCAAAAAGGAGAAACGACAAGTTTTGACTTCTTAGCGGTCTCAGGTTCATTATCGTGTCTCCCTATTTTTTCCAATTCTGACGGCGAGTTGAGTCTAGGTCAAGAGGGTCTGAAGGGTTGGTTTTTTGAAAAGATTAAACTAAAAATTATGTAATTCCGATGAGAAGGGGTTGTTGGGGAGGTGAAATGTGACCACTCATGGTATCCGGCCAACGTTGTTATTGTCGGTTGCTGAAGCTGTATGCTGCGCTCTGCTGGTTGCTGCCTGTGGCACGCAAGGGACTCCCGTTCTCTCTTCAACAGATGTGTCCACTCGGACGCAAGGCGAAAGCGAGAAACTCACAGCGAAAACACTTGGAGTCGTCCGCTCGAGTGATGAAGATCTGTCTTCTAGTGGTGGAGCGGTCAAGGTCGAGGTTTTTGCCAAAAAGATTGAACCTCTCACTTTGCAGAAGGGTGGCTCTGTCAAAGTTTTCCTGCCATTGAATGATATTCCCCCAAAGGTAGGTTTCGTAAAAGCGGTAGATTTTGTCAGTGAGAGTTTGAGTCTCAAAGGAAGTTCAGTTCAGGGCAAAGTTCTTAATGTTGTGGTTGCTGAAGACGCCTCCGAAGGGCGTCACGAGGGCAGAGTGATCGTCCGCTTTGATTCCGGCCGTGAATTTGCTCAAGCGGTTACGATTCAAGTGATTCCTTGAGCAGGCGAAAGAGCTTCAGGAGAGCTTCAGGAGAAAGCTCTTCGGGTCTTTGCGTGAACACAACCGCCAATTGCTGCTCGGCCTGTTTTTCCAAATTTGTAAACTGCTGTTCAGAGATTCCTGCACCTTTCAATTCGTGAGCAAAATGTTGCAAGGTCTTGCGCAGCATTTTTCTGCGCGCGCTGAAAAGCATTGCAGTGAACTTTTCAAAACCAGCTATCTCTGTTGGGTTTATTTGCACCAAGCTGCGTGGGCGAAGCTCAACGACAGCAGAATCAACCTTAGGCGGTGGAACAAACGCGCGCGCCGGAGCAACCAGAACTTGCTCAACTTCGCAGGCGAGTTGCATGCGGACCGTCAGCCGACCGTAATTTCTATCACCCGCTGAGGCAGCGAGCCGTTCTGCAACTTCTTTCTGGACCATTAAAATTGCAGCGCAGAAGTTTTTCTCTTCGGCGAGAAACCAAAAAAGAATTTCACTTGTGATGTAGTAGGGGATGTTGCCAATGCACAGAGGTGAACCATGCGCCTCGGAGAAAAGGGTTTTGGGATCCAGACGGAGAATATCTGTTTCAGTCACGGTGAATGTGTTGGGAAACTCTTTACCTAGGCTGTTACGGAGTCCTTCAACCGCGCGTGGATCTTTTTCTATTGCGTGAACGGTCCAGCCGGCCTTCAGCAGCTGAATGGTTAATGCGCCCGAGCCAGGTCCAATTTCCAAACAAACGCGTTGCGATCTTTCTGCGTGTTGATTTGCCTGCGCGACGATTTGAGCCAAGATGCTTTCGTCGGTCAGGAAGTTCTGACCCAGATTTTTCTTCGTTTCAAGTTCAAATGAGAATGTCTCTCCGCGCGCAAGTCGCTTGCTGTTTTTCATTCCATTTGCCTCATTCGCCGTAAGTGTAGCGTGAAAAAGGATGTGGCGACGCAAGTGTTGAATGCGGGATGAGAGCGTGCAAGGCAATCATCGTGGCATTATCTGAGCATAGGCTCATCGGCGCGAAGCGGAATTGAATCTGAGTCTGTTCGGCAAGTCGCCTCCGGAATTCGCTGTTGGCAGCAACTCCTCCGGCAACAACCACTGTGCGGATATCGGGAAAATCCCGCAACGCATTGTTGAGCCTGTCCATAAGCTGGCCAATGGCCGCATCCTGAAACGCAGCTGCGATGTTTTGTTTTACATCATCGGGCAGCGAATGGCCTTGAATTCGCCCTGTTGGATATCCGAGTTGTTTGCGGACGGTATCAAGAACTTGAGTTTTGAGTCCGCTATAGCTGAACCCATGCCGGTTATTTTTATCTGCCAATACGGATCGGAATTTGAATGGATTGCTCTCTTTGTTTGCTTTCGCTGCAAGTGTTTCCAAATGCGGGCCGCCCGGATAGGGAAGTCCAAGGAGCTTGGCGACCTTGTCGAATGCTTCGCCGCATGCGTCATCGGCCGTATGACCAAGCAATGTTCTTTCGCGCGGCGATTTAAGTAAACTCAAATGACAATGGCCACCACTCACAGTCAACGCCAATGCAGGGAATTTTATCGGGGACACTTTAAGCCATTCGCCAAGATCTGTTCGCGGATAAAAACTTTCAAGCAAAAGCGCAGGTGAGAGATGAGCATCGACGTGATTGATACCAAGCAGAGGTTTATTGAGTGCTTTCGCTAAACCTTGCGCAAACATGGCTCCCACCATCAAAGCACCAATCAGGCCAGGGCCAAGTGTGACTGCAACGGCGTCCACTTCATTTGCTCTGATTTGCGCTTGCGCAAGCGCCTCACGCGCGAGTGGAGTGATTTTCAATAGGTGATCACGGGCCGCAACTTCAGGAACAACCCCGCCAAAAACGAGATGCGACGTTTGGCTCTCAACAATATGGGCCAGAACTCTGAGACGTGTGGGGAATTGCTCGGACGAGTGTTGGTCGAGTGTTTCGCTCTGGACGATAGAAATCGAGGTTTCGTCGCAGGATGATTCAACAGCGAACACAGTTTGAATGGACACTTAAACTCCCAAACGCGCAAGCCGTTCTTTCGAGGCTTTACATTCTTCCCTGTCTGGGAATGCGCGCACGCATTCGGAATAAAAAGCTTTGGCTGCTCGAAGTTGCTTCAGATACACGCAGCTGTCACCGGCAAGCAAGAGTGCTCGAGGTTTTCTTTCGAGTGACGGGTATTTCTCAATCATTTCAATTAGATCAATAGCGGCTTTGTCGTAGTTTTGCATCTGGAATTGCGCTTCGGCACGAAACTCCATCGCAAGTGCTTTCATGGGTTCCGAGTGAGTGTTGTTGATGACATTTGAGGCCAAGCGAACAACCTTTTGATAGTCCTTTTGTGCGTAAGCCGAGCTCAAGACTTTTGCGAGTTCAGCAGGTGACTTGACGGTGAGTGCAACTTTTTGCTTGCCCGTCACGTCGTATGAGGCCTTGGCAATTAGTTCTGCTTTGGTCAGTCTTTTTTCAACTTTTGTTTGCCAATCCTCAAGTTCGGTTATTTTTGACGAAGTTGCATCATCTGCAAGAGGTTTGGAATTGAGCCCACCGCTGCTGCTGCTTCCCTCTTGGACGCGCGACATTTTAACTCGCAGTTCATCAATTGCACCTTGCGTCATTGCTAATTGTCGTTTGACTTCATCAAGGTCGCCTTTTGCGCTGAGAACTTTGCGGGAAGATTCCTCGGAAGTGTTTTTAACCGCATCAACGGTGCGATCGCGCAGCTGAATTTGTTTCTCCATTTCCATCAATCGAAGCTCAAAGCCTTTGATTTGTGCTGTGAGTTCTTCTTCACGCTTTGAGGTCATGCAGGCGGTCGTCAGGACGACACCTACACCGACCATTATCAGATTTCTTTTCTTCGACTTTTGAAAAGGTTTTTGCCGCATTTTTGCCTCTGTTCTCATTGGGGCATTCCCTCCTCGTCAAAACTAAGGCATTGGTTTCATCATTGTTGCAAAGGAGTGTTGAGATATCCTTGCAACCCAGCATAGATTGTAGAGCAATATTTGATTAACTCAACCAAGTGCGAGGGATTCGCGATGAGCTTCTTGCAGAAGACTCGGTTTTTACTGGATGCCATGAATGCGGTCATGAATGACGTTCGGGAACTCCCAGATGCATTTCGCAGTAAGGATCCGGCAGCACAATCCAATCTCGAAGTTTTGTTTCTTTATCCAGGCGTCAAGGCCGTGCTGCTCCACCGTTGCTCACATGCCTTGTGGCAGATGGATGCCAAATTTCCGGCTCGCCTTCTGTCTGAAGTCGGCCGATTTGCAACCGGAATCGAAATTCATCCGGCAGCGGAAATCGGCAGACGCGTGGTGATTGATCATGGCATGGGCACCGTGATTGGTGAGACGGCGGTTGTTGGCGATGACGTTCTTCTTTATCAAAACGTCACCCTCGGAAGTGCGCGGGCACGGCAAGGACGCCGACACCCTGTCATTGAACGCGGCGCGATTGTTGGTGCCGGTGCGACTGTGATGGGTCCTGTGATTGTGGGTGAAGAAGCCAAGGTTGGGGCGGGCGCGGTGGTGGCGAGAAACGTTGAAGCAAATATCACTGTCACTGGCATACCGGCATTTCCCAAGCGTCCTAGAGAAAGCGAAGGCAAGGTCGCGGGCACAATTCCGCTGCGTAAACAGGAAATCGCCGGTCGTCGGGCCAGGGGAGCTAAGGAGTAAGATATTATAATGAGAGGCAAGATTTACAATAATATCGTAGAAACAATTGGCGGAACTCCTATCGTTCGTCTCGCAAAATTGAGTCAAGGTTGTCAGGCTGAAGTCTGTGCTAAGCTCGAATTTTTCAATCCCATGTCTTCGGTCAAAGATCGCATGGCCGCGGCGATGATTGATGCGGCTGAAAAAGCAGGTCAACTCAAGCCCGGTATGAGAATTATCGAGCCGACCTCGGGCAATACGGGAATTGGACTTGCTTTCGTTGCTGCAGCGCGTGGTTACAAAATGACCATTGTCATGCCTGAAACGATGAGCCTTGAGCGACGGATTGTGTTGCGCATGTTTGGTGCCGATCTTGTTCTTACGCCAGGGCCATTGGGCATGCGTGGAGCAGTGGCACACGCGCTGGCATTAGCTAAAGAGACTCCAAATTCATTCATTCCCCAACAGTTTGAGAATCCAGCAAATCCCAATATCCACTCCCTGACAACGGCAGAAGAGATTTGGGGCGATACGCAGGGCCGAGTTGATTACGTCGTTGCAGGAGTGGGTACTGGAGGGACGATCACAGGAGTAGGGCGGCGTCTCAAGGAGCTGAACCCAAATATCAAAATGATTGCCGTTGAACCAAGTGAAAGCCCCGTACTGAGTGGCGGTGCAGCAGGACCGCACAAAATTCAGGGTATTGGAGCAGGGTTTGTTCCGGCTATTTACGACCCTTCTGTTGTGAACGAAATTCTGACCGTGTCTTCGGAAGAGGCGTTGGCGATGAGTCGAAGATTGTCTCTGGAAGAGGGCATTCCGGCCGGTATTTCCAGTGGCGCTGTGGTGCAGGCCGCTTTGCAGATTGCGCGTCGTCCCGAGGCCACCGGCAAGCGCATTGTTGCAATTCTCGCAAGCGGACTCGAACGCTATCTCTCAACTCTGCTCACAGAGCACGTCAGGAAAGAATGCAGCGAACTGCCGGTTGTCGACGTTAAGGTTTAGCTTTTTCCTTGGCAGGTTGATTTCCTTCAGTCTTGCCAGCCTTCTCTGCCTCATTGTCTTTTTCTTTGTTTGGCTCATCCGGAACAAAATCGGTCGGGGTATCGTAGAGGATTTTGATGTCGACCCGGCGATTCATACTCCTGTCTTCAGGAGTCGTATTGGACGCAACGGGCTTTGTGTCTGCAAAACCAGCCGCGTAAATTGTTTGCGGGTTGTATTTGTGCTGGTCGATAAAGTAACGGACAACCGCAGAAGCGCGCGCAGCACTAAGTTCCCAGTTGGTCATGCCGTTCATATTGAACGGAAGATTGTCGGTGTGTCCTTCAACGCGGATCTGTCGGCCAATACTTTTCACCGCAATGGCAATGCCATCGAGCGCAGCGCGCGCGTCTTTGGTGAGCGTTGCTTCGCTTGGGTTGAAGAATTTGCGCGCAAGCAAAGTGACGCGAATTCCGTCTGCATCGCGGTTAACATAAACAACTCTGTCTTCCGGTTTTTGATTCTGCGCCTGCGGGAAATCTTTTGATCCGTAAAGACGTTCCGCGAGTTCGCGTTCAAGTTTTTGAGAATCAGCGTTGATAATAGCTGCCATTTCGCGGCGAGTCCGGGTTGAAACTTGGTCGCGGTTCGTATTTCCTTTGTTAAAGCGAAATATCCCCTTCTTCATATCAAATCCGCGCGGAACTCCCTCGGGCATCGTCTCATCGTCAAATTCGTTAGCAAATGCTTTTTGAATCGAGACCTCGACCTTCTTAGCTTTTGATTTGTCGAGGTTGGCCATTGCGTAAAGCACCACGAAAAGTGCGAAAAGCAAGGTCATCATGTCAGCGAATGCCACCAGCCAACGCTCGTGGTTTTCAAATTCAGGGCATTTTTGTTTCTTTGCCATCGACGACCCTCCTGCGGGTTATGAAGCGAGTCACTGCACTCAGTGACCGCCGTGCATACCCCGCAGACGTTCAGCCAGTACCTTTGGGCTATGGCTTTGTGCAATTCCAAGCACTCCAATCATCGCCATTTCGCGAGCCACTTTTTTGTGATGGCACATGCGCTTAATTTTTTTACCGGCAGGCAGCGCGAAAAGATTCGCCAATGCCACGCCGTAAATGGTTGCAATGAACGCAGCCGCAATACCCGGGCCAATCGCATCGGGGTTGCTCAAGTTGAGCATCACCACCATCAACCCCAACACGGCGCCAATGATTCCCACTGTCGGCGAAAAAGCTCCAACGTCTTCCCAAAACTTCGCTGCCACTTCTTCTTCTTCGTATAAGAGTCCAATTTCGCCTTCCATCACTTCCTGAATAACGTGCGGTTCGGTGTTATCAACCAGCATCTGAATGCCTTTTGCCAAGAAGTGATCTTGTAAGTTTGCCACTTCTTTTTCGAGCGCAAGAAAACCGTCTTTACGAGCCAATTGTGCGAGTCGTTCAACGTCGGTAATCAACTGTTCAACGTTGATCTCGGGACCCTTCAGAAAGAGGCCAAGTGATTTGCATGCGTGAATCACGTCAGCCATTGGATAACCAGTGACAACGGCACCAATGGTGCCCAAGCCCACGATACAAAGCGCAGACACACCCCAAAGGTTGGAAAGCGGCACGTGTTTAATGAGTGCCGTGCCGATGACCGCTGCGACACCTGCAATTGGGCCAATGATACTACTGATTTCCATGCCCGCTCTCCCCGCTCAAACCTCCAGAATCATATCAGATTCGGGATTTGAAAGGGGTGGTGATTTTGACAGGGAAAAAAAGAAGGGTTAGTCGCGGAATAAGTTTCTCAACACGAAGAAGATGTTTTCTTTGCGTTCGGCAAGGCGGCGCGAATAGTACGCTTGCCAGTGTTCTCCGTAAGGTAAGTAAACAGTCATGTTATGGCCTTCGGATGCCAAAGTCTCCCACGTTTTAGCTCGCATTCCATAGAGCATCTGAAATTCATAACGCTCATTTGGAACTTTGTTTGCAAAGATCTCTGATTTACAAAAATCGATAATTGAGTCGTCGTGGCTCGCAATGCAAATCCGGTTCGCTTCTTTGAGAAGGCGTTGCATCAATTTTTTATAGTTGGCCAAGATGTCGGGCATTTTTTGCAGCGCATGTTCAGGTTTTTCTTTGTAGGCCCCTTTGCAAAGGCGCATCCGACCGTTGGCTTTGAGCACGCGCTCAATATCTTTTTCAGTGCGGTGCAAATATGCCTGCAAGACGATCTCGGGCGATTTGAATTGCCCCGCAGCGGCTTCGTAAATTCGCAGCGTACGTTCCGTGTACGGTGTGCCTTCCATGTCCAGTGCAACACGGTTTCCAAGCTCATCAGCTTTGCTCAAAATTGCTTTGAGATTTTCGAAACAGACATCCTCATTCACGTCGAGACCAAGCATGGTCAACTTAACCGACACATGGGAGCTTAAGTTTCTCTTGCTGATCTCTTCAAGCATAAGAACATATTCGTTCGTGCACGCCTTGGCTTGATCCAGATTTGTGATGTTCTCGCCAAGTAGGTCTAACGTTACAGATATTTTTTTGCTGTTGAGAGTTGAGATTCGTTCGAGTGCTTCGGGCATGGTTGCGCCGGAAACCCAGCGTTTTGCATAAAATGGAATGCCTGACATGGTGTCCTCTAAAAATAAAAGACGCAGCCCCAAGAGACTGCGTCTTCACATCTTCATCAATTGAGCTGAGAGGTCAAGCCACTAAATGCGACCCTGCAGCAAACCCAAGTGCTATGAGCGCGGTTGTGAAGGTTGGTTGGCGTCCTTCAGATCAGCCATCAATTGATTGATACGCTGGATGCTCGCCTTGATACGCTCAAGTCTGGAAGCAAGTTCTTCGTCGCGACGGCCTGCTTGAGCTGGACTCACCGAATTGTCGGTCTCGAGACTAAACGTGTCTTGAACTCCCCGACGCTTGTCGCCAATCATCGACTTCTTCAGACGGAAGGCTTGCAGGTCAACAACCACTGCACCTTCATTTTCATGAGCGTGTGACGGTTGATTGATTTCGAAGCGTTCAAAGCTGTTGTTCTGCATGGCTTACCCCACCAAACCAGAGACGACTACATTGAGAAACGTTTGTTCCGGAGCCGGATCTCCGGACGTTTTCCCGTTATTTAATCCGGTAACTCTTCAGCACGTTTTTGTTGGCTTGCTCGCGCTCTTTTCGGAGACGCTGCTGATTCACCCTGTTGCGCTCGCTGACATCAGCGAAACTGCTCGGGCTCAACACCACTGCAGACGAAGCCTGCTGGGTTGACTCACTTCCTCGCGTCTGGGCGGCCGACTTAGGCGCTGTGCGACGTGAGAAAAGGTTGATGACGTTATCCATATGAACGACTCCTTCAACCAAAGTGCTTCCGAACATGACCTGAAAGGCGCTGCACAGTTCCTTTTCAGGAGCTGCTCTGCAGTGGGGTGTAGCAGGCAGTGTGCCAAGCTCATCCGGCCACATTCGTAGGCAATGAAAACCAAGGTTTATGCCAAAAAAACAACTGGGAGACTTGAGAAAGCCTCTGTAAAAAGAGTTGTCAGTGCTCACCAGCGATAAGGGCTCGTAGCGAAAAAAACCGGACCCTTCAAGCGGTCAAGTAGAGTTTTTTTTTATTGCCCAAGAGTTGGTAAATCTTGGGTTATTTTGTGAAATGCTGTCAACTTAGCGTAATTCTAAGGGTTGCAAGCAGGAGGTCGAGCTGGATGAGAAGAAGAACAAGATTTCCAGTATTTCCAAGCCAACTGACGTTATCGTTGATTTTTCTAAGAAAAAAATATCGTCGATCGACGGGGCCTGTTCCTATCTCCAAACCTCTGCGACGCAAGGGTTTGATGATGGTCCTGAGATCACGCAAGAAAAACAGAAAGACAGTGACAAGAAGACAAAAGCGTTCGAAATCATGGATAAATAATGAATGTTTTGACCAAAAAATCGGCCAATGACTGAAGTGGAGGCGAAAAACACCCAATGCGATTGCCGGAACCAGGCCAGCGAGCAGCCAGTGCCAGGGGATCTCCTGTGGGCGCGCTTCAGGGCGTAAGTCAGCAAAAAATAGAGTAATGCAAAGCCCAACGATTGCGACCTTTAGTTCAAGAGGGTTCTTCCAAGCCCCTTGTGCAAGCGATAATCCAGCAGAATGTATCAGTAATAGGCCGAGGCTGCGGCGAGGTAAGACTCGCAAAGGCAATGAGTCGGTCATTTCGCTTTCAACGACCGCTCTGCTCAGCTGAGACACACGGCTCCAGCGAGCCTGAGTCTCGCCGTGAAACAAAGTCTTCAGTGAAACTGGCGGGAGTGTCTCTGTTCTGCGCACGACCTCTTGCTCCCAGCGGCGCACACGCGACCAATCGATGTTGCAAGCAGGATAAATCCAAAACCGGACAAAGACTGAAAGGGTGAGGAGTAGGAGTGGGACAAAGTGGGGTTGGTTCGACACATGAGCTGAGAACGAGCTGGTTGAGGCAGGCAACAAGGTTGTCGCAAGCGGCAGAGCTGCGAGCAGGCTCACAATCAGTGAGAGAATTGTGAATGGAAAAAGGAGTAGGTCTCCGGTCGAGAGAAAGGCAGTCCAGAGGAAGCCACGGAATCGACGCACGAGAGCATAGGCGGCCTTGCTCGAAAAGCTCGCCAGCAGGACACCAAGTGTTGCTGGAACCAACCAGAACAGTGTCCCTGACAAGCCATCCGTCAGTGCGCTGTGGCTCACTTCAGGAAGTGACATTCGTTCAGTGTTGTTCTTGAACCATCAGGGCTTTTAACCAGGTTTTCTTCGCGCGAAAGAATTGCCTGAGGATGGTTTTGAGCGTGAAACAGGGTTACGCCACAGTGTGGGCATTCAACCTTAGTCTCTGCCACAGGTGCTTGCCCTTCCTCAAAAGCGATATGGAATCTGCGCCGACAAACAGCGTTGTCGACTTCAATTTTGCGGTAGCTCAAACCCTTGCTTTGGGTTGCTGTCATTTTGAGACCTCCAAACTGTGACCATGGAGTGGTAGCCTACTTCCAAAACCCTTTCAACGCGGCTTGGTTGTCGGAACCGATTTGAACAGGTTATATGGATGCTCATCTGATTATGTGACTTTAAGGAGGATCTTCTATGGCGAGCGGATTACTGAGCGGCAAGCGCGGAATTGTATTTGGAATTGCCAACAACAAATCTTTGGCATGGGCGTGTGCACAGGCTTGTGCAGCTGAGGGAGCTTCTCTCGTTTTCAATTTCCTGGGTGCAGCGCAAGAAAAGCGGCTCAATGAATTGATGACCGAGATACCTGGCGGCAAGGCTAAGAACTGTGATCTTGGCAAAGACGATGAACTTGAAGAATTTTTCAAATGGGTTCGCGCTGAATGGGACTCAATAGATTTCGTGATCCATGCCGTGGCCTACACAGATAAGGAATGCTTGAAAGAGCCGTTTGTGAATACGAGCCGTCAGCAGTTCCTCTCTACGATGGATATTTCAGCATTCACGCTCGTCGCGGCGGCAAAACACGCAGCTCCGCTGATGCGCAACGGTGGTAGCATCATCTCGATGTCCTATTATGGTGCTGAAAAAGTTGTTCCGAATTACAATGTCATGGGTGTGGCGAAAGCAGCGCTGGAAGCATGTACACGGTACCTTGCTGAAGATCTCGGCCCACAGGGCATTCGTGTGAATACCATCAGTGCCGGCCCAATCCGCACGCTGTCCGCAAGTGCGATCCCTGGCCTGCGCAATATGCTCGACTATAGCCAAAAGTTTTCACCCTTGCGCCGCAACATTACCGGCGAAGATGTCGCTCGATCCGCTCTATTCCTGTTGTCTGATTTGGGTTCAGGAGTCACCGGCGAGAACCTCCATGTTGATTGCGGGTACCATGCGATGGGCATGTTCCGTGAAGGGACAGCGCCCGCAAACGAAGCCCACTGAGACCTCAACGAGAGGATTTCTTCTTGTTCACTCGTTTTGATCGATTGATTTTCTCCGAGATCGCCTCGCTCACGTTGGTCATCTTGGCCATCTTGAGCACGGTCATGTTTCTCTTTCGATTGTTATCTTTGACCGATTACTTGGTTCTGACTCAAGAAGGAATTCTCTCTCTCCTGATGTTTGTCATTTTTGTTGTGCCAAACATCCTAAAATTGACTTTACCTCTTTCGATTTTATTTGCGTCGGCAATTGTCACCGTTCGCATGTCCGGTGACCGCGAAGCTGAGGCTTGGATGGCCTCGGGTGTCAGCATTTTGCGATTTTGTCGAGCTCCGTTGTTCCTTGGCTTTTTATTTGCAGTGATTGCCGCAAGCAGCGCGCTTGTGATGGAACCATATGCGCGGCAACAGTGGCGCAAATTTAAATGGATTCATGCGCGTAAGGGTGTTGAGTCGTTGCTTGAAAATCGAATGCGAGAAAAAACTTTTATTTCCGACCTGTTTCAAGGGGGAGGGACTCGGATCGCGCTGTATGTGGATCGCGTTGCTAAAGATAAAGCAAGTTTTCGAGGGGTTTTCCTTGGAATAAATTCACAAGAAAATCATCAGGGATCGCAAATTCTAACAGCAGAATCGGGCCAGCTTCAGAAGGAATCCGACAACGGCTCATACGATTATGTCTTCGAGCTCAGAAATGGACGCTTACACCAACCACTTGCAGGTGGAGCTTGGAATGTCTTGTCGTTTGATAAACTGAAAATCTCTCTTGTGAATATGTTTCAGAAGCAGTTCGAAATTGGCCAGTTTGATTCCAACGATCTGCGTTCCTTTTATCCAGCGCATTATTTGTCAGAGCTCAAAGTCCTTAGGTCGCGCTCAGACTGGGGTTCGAATCAACGATCGGTGCGCGATCACACATATTTTTACGAGCAGATTGTTGTTCCGTTGTCCTGTTTGTTTTTTCCCTTGCTAGGCGTTTGTCTTGGCCTGCAAGACCCTCGCCGCAAAGCAGGATTAGCCTATCTTGGGCTTGTCACTATCGTTTTTATTTTTTACGCACTGATTATGTTTGGTCAGCAGATGGCCGTTACCTTTGTTTTTCCGCCTGAAGTTTCCCTTTATTTGCCTATCATTTCGCTTTTGCTCATGTCTATCTTTGTTCTTGCCTGGCGACATCGTCATCCACCCTCCACCGTGTTTAGTGAATTTATTGTTGCGGAGTGGCGAAGGCTGTTGAAGCAATGGAAGAAGGAGCGAGCATCATGATTTTTGCCCGCTACATGCTGCGAGAATTTGGCAAACTTTATGGGTCAATTTGCGGCGCCTTTTTGATGATTTATTGTGTGATTGATTTTCTTGAAAAAAACACCCGCTATTTTCCGAAATATAATATCGATTGGACGCTTATTATTGAATACTATCTTGTGCAGATTCCAAAAATGTTTGTCGATGTGAGCCCCTTTGGAATTATGTTTAGCGGTATTCTGACGATGTGGATCTTTGCCCGCAGTGGCGAAGTATCTGCCATGCGCGCTGCTGGACAATCTGTCAGGAGAATCTGCCGGCCTTTGCTCCTAGCAAGCGTTTTGGTTGCATTGCTTTGTTTCTGTGTCTCCGAGTTCATCGTACCTCCTGCACTTTTGCATTTGCAGAAAGTCGAAACTGTCAAAATCGAGAAATCGGCTCTTTCGCAGATGTTTTTCGAAAGCCAATGGGTGCGTGGCGATGGAAGTATTCTTCACTTTAAGAAGCTCAATCAGCTCGAGCGCACTTTGCTAGATCCTGAATACATAGTGATGCGGCACCGCACCGAGGTGGCGCAAATTGTCCATGCTCAAAAGGCCATCTTTGATAATCAAGCTGGGAGCTGGAGTCTTGTGGATGCTTGGGTCAACAATTTTGCAGAGACGGGTGAATTGGTTTCGAGCCAAAATGTCGCTTTTTTTAAAACAAATGTTTCTTCACAGCCACCCAAGCTGCTCCGCGACGGGGTGTCATCAGACTTAATGAGCTACAGGGAATTGCGCAAGGCGCTGAATGAAAGCCGTTCTTCAGGGGGAGCCATGACAAGCCGTGAGGCGGATTTGTATCAGAAGCTAAGTGCGCCTTTTGCAAATATTGTCTTTGCATTTTTTGCCTTGCCGTTCGCCTTGCGCCGCGAGCGACAGGCAGATACATATATCGGCATTGTGATCTGCTTGCTTGCGTCCGCGATTTATTGGGGTGGTTGCGCATCCATGCGAACTCTGGCTGCCTCGGGTGCAATATTGCCTCAGCTGGCTGCATGGGGGCCTCCGGTCGCATTTCTCATTTTTGGATTTTTGCTCATGCTTCGCGTTGATCGGAGAAGTTGATGAAAGATTTGCAATCCATATTAAAGGCAGTTGCCCGAGGGAAAATGGAGGTCTCGAAAGCGGAGACTTTGATTCAAGGACTTTTCGAAGGCAGCTATGAAAGTGCAGCTCGCGCTCCGGTAGACGAGCAAAAAGTGAGTCACTCGCGCGGAACTGCTGCAGCTAAAAGCTCAAATGCTGCAAAACAAAATTTCGTTTGTCGAGGTGCTAGACGCCGATACCGCCATTAAACTTGTGCGGGAACGGATTACGCAACGGCGGCATGACCTTGACGACGCTACAGATGCACCGGAGGAAGAAACAGAAACGTAAACTTTAAGTCGCAAGGATGAGGCTGTGTTTGATCTTGACCGGTATCTTGCGGAAATAAAACTTCCGCGTTGGCGGGTGGCTCGGGTGGGATGTCGTACAAGTCAGTTGTTTGCCGCACAGTTTACACTCGGTGTTTCTACGCGTGCTGCAATTCTACAGCGGGTGCATAAATTTCGGCGACGCTGGGCGTTTTGTTTACGCAGTTTGGCTTGTCGCCGGCTTTGGTCGTTTTACCCAAACGAGCCGGAAGAGGTAACTCCCTGGTCGTTTGATTTGCCGCGATTTGGTTTAACGTATCGCCGGTGTTTTTGCTGCCGCCCTTCGTTTTTGTTTTTTTACCCCGGGGCTGGGCTAAGCAGCGGCAAGAAAATTAATCACCAAATTCGCCCGTGTCGTCGTCCGGTTTGTCCGTTTTGTTTTGCCCGGCGTTCCCAGCGTTTGTTTATCTATGTAAAACGCATTGTAAACCGTTGGCGTAAAATGCCGGTTGAGCCCGTTGCTCTTACGTATCGCGTCAGGCGTGAATTTGTGCCGGCTCTTGGGTTTTCTCCGGTCGCCGGCTGCGACCGTAAAGAAGTGCAGCAAATGGCACAACAGTTGCGAAAAGTTGTTGCCCGTCACCGCGCGGCCCGTCGAAAAATTGAACGGTCGAAAAACCTGCAGCGGAAAACGCTTGGTACGTTGTGGCGTGTGGTTGTTTACCCTACACCCACAGCTGACGGGTGGTGTGTGGAGACGCGTGAATTAATCGCCGCGACCCGGAGTTTTCGCGTCGACAGTTCGTGTCTTGTGCAGTTGGGTAAATGCACGACCGGTGAAACAAAACGCTGGTTGGTTGGCGAGACACCCGGACACGCAGGAGACGACGAGTTCTATCAGTTTTTCGGCGCCTTTTGTCGGTATCCGGAAACACTGCTCGCCACGTACGTAGAATTGACTGCAGCAGTGCTGTGGGCAACGGCTGAACTCTGCACTATTTCGGCCACTGGTGTTTTTCGTAGTGTTTTGTCGCGTCCTGCTGCTTCTACTAGTCCGGCTAAAAACTTTGCCGTAAAGCGGAGTAGTTAGTGATGTCGCGGTCTTCGGAATTGACTGCAGCGGTGCGTGCTCGACTCCAGTATGTTTGTGATTCGTTTTTTTGCGGCGATGTTCCGTCATTCGCTCGGTTTCTGGGTTTTCGTATTCCTACGTTGACGGCGTATTTACAGTCTACGCAGGCTATTCCCGTTGACGTTGTCATGCGTATCGCCCAGCAGACTGACATTCGGGCTGACTGGTTGTTATCTGGCACAGAGCCTGTTTTAAAAACTGATTTTGCTTCTGATGCCGTTCAGCAACCTATGACACTCGCTCGATCTTTAAATAGCCTGTACCCGGTGTTTTCAGACTTTGTGCCGGCTACTGCAAAACCTCGCCTGGACATTGTGCGATATCCGCGACGCCGGGCTACTAAAGCGACTGACGTTGTGGCTGGTTGGTTGTATGCGGCGAACGGGCACAAAAAACCAGTTGTGCTTTTTGTTGATTTACCTGCGGCACAGACCAGCAGAAAACTAATCTTACAGTTGCTTGACTGGTCAATTTTGACCGGGCTTATTTACACTGGCCGGGCTGTAAGAAAAGAAGTCACAAATGCCGCGACAGTCGGACTTGCGGGCTTGGCCAAAATTGGTGCACAGGCCGGTGTCGGCTTTGGCGAGGCTGTTCAGCGGTGGGGCGAATTAACGCGTCGCTCGCCGCTTCGTATGGCGTTTCAACGCCGTGTGTCATTTGCGGCTGACGCGACTATTGGCGAAATGATCGCCGACCTGGGTTGTGCTGCAAACTCAGCGGAAGCTGGTGCGGCATTTGGAGCGTGTGCGTACACAGATCTGCTTGTGGTTGCGGCACAACTGCGTGAGTTGCGTGCCGCCGGGGGTGTGTTTTTGAGTTTAGGCTCGTCTGCACGTGCATTTGAATTGTTGACAACCGTGTTGCCGAGCATATCGGGCACAGACGACGCATTGGCAGATTTTTTACTTGTTTTTTTCGGTGCACGGCTGCCGGACGCGGCGTGTAAAACACTTCGCACTTTGGGCGGCAACGCCCATTTTTTAAAGGGAGATCTTGAACATGTTGCCGAAGAAATGCGGCTGTCGTGTGTAAAGGTCTTTGACGGAATTACAGATGACTGCGAAAACGATCGCACAGACAATTGAAACATTTCTGGCACAATTTAAGGACATTTCAGACAGCGAAAAACTTTCAATTTTTTCCGCGGTTGTTGATTGCCTGCGGTATATCTCATCGATTAGCGGCGATGCTCGTGCGGCTGCCCGCCCGCTGCAGGTTGCAAATTTTATTGCCGCTGCCCGTGATTTTCCTTGGCACAGTTTGGATTTTTTTGCTACGTCAGAATTGACAACTGAGGACGGAGCCGCTCGCACATCTGCCCGCGAGCATGGCGTGCCGGCAAACGCTGTAGATGGTGTGATTTTGCGGGCGTTGCCGGAATTTTTTGAGTTGATCGCTGACGGCATATTGGAGTCGAATCCGGACATCGATCAGTGCACTCTGTTGGGTGCGACGGTGGCCCAGATTGTGGACACCATGCCGCAACCAGTCTTACCGCCAAAACCTGCACCTGAAATCTTTACGCACAAACATGCCAGTCGTGTGTACGCTCCTCGGCCGTTAACGCCAGAACTGTTTAACAGCCTGGGGATGCTATACGGTTGTTATACGCGATCAAATGGCCAACAGGTTCGGGCATTTTGTTTTAACACGTCAGCAGAGGACCGATTTTTTATTCTTGAGTCTGGGGAGGTATTTTTTCACTCGTTGGACAATTTTGACCCCGCCAAGAAGATTTTGCAAAACTGCCGCTATCGCTATGCGTTTACGCACAGTTGGCGTTGGCAGACGAAAGTTTTTATCGGCACGTGTTATCGCCAGAATTTGTTGCGGCCCACACTACTACGGCTGGAGTGACTTGGTTTACTGGGCGGCTTGGGGCCTTTAAACACCCTGTTCGGACAATAACAGTTTTGCAATCTGACGTGGTGAAATTGGCGGAGTTCGGTATTGACGATACGCAAAAACATGCTACTATCCCGCAAACGGCACACCTTTGTTTTCCAGTCAGTCATTCAGGTCTAACAGGTCTAACTTTTGCGAATGATTTGATTGCCACAATCGTGGCACACGTTAGTGCAACAGGGCCTGTGTTTACGTCATTGCTTGAACGGAAAAAAGACAATAACGTCACGCCGGTAATGCGGCATGACTATCCACGGCGTCAACTTTTTGGTTTCTACGCATTTCCGTTGCCCGATGGACTGCTTAATTTGACAGTGCAGATGTGAATTGGATTTCGTGCCCCATACAGGAGTTAACCGCACATGTATTTGTTTTTTGACACGGAAACCGGCGGACTGCAGCCGAACCATAGTTTGCTTTCTGTATCTGCTATCGCGGTAGATCCGCAGTTGCAGATCGTGCCGGTGCTTAATATGTATCCCGGGCTGCATTTGCGGGTGAAGCACGAAAACTACGTAGTGACCGAGCAGGCAATGCAGATCAATAAAATTGACTTGGCAGTTCACGATCAAATCGGGCTTACTGTTTCCGAAACGATCGAAAAACTGCAAATGTTTTTTGACGAAGCACGGGTCATTATGGGAGTGCAGCGGCTCATTCCGGCTGGGCATAACGTCGCATTTGATATGCGATTTTTACAGGCTCAGTTGTTTCCTGAAAAACAGTGGGATACGTTTTTTAAAAACCCGCCGTTGTGCACTTGCGCTATTGCACGATTTTTTAACGCCGCGAACCGTTTGACCGTGGGTTGCGGTCTTGAAAAACTGTGCACGCATTTTGGCATCGACGCCGGCGACGCCCATAATGCAGAAA
>RGDM01000180.1 GCA_009918675.1 bacterium | reverse complement strand
GCCAAAGAGGAGGCGTGGAATCAATGAATGCGAAGCAATGCCTAAATCCAAACACCTCCGCTCAGGTCGCTGCAGCTCCCTTCGCTGCGCGTCTCCTGCGGAGCCTTGCTTCCCGCTGCGCCACTCGGGGTCCCGAACGCTGTCGCGTTCGCCCCTCTTGGCTACGCCGTTCGTTTTCGTCTCGGCGGCAACGCTCACGCGTTTTTGCCGATCCAAAAACTCACCACACACTACGCCACATGTGGCAACCCAACACTGCGGCACACATGCCGCACGGCGCAAGACTATTCCATATCGCACCAGCTTTTCACGAGAGGCGGCATCACAGCTGTCGTGCTGCACATCAATACGGTCGTGCCGTATCTGTGCGGCACTGAAGAAATTAAATCCAATATTTTCAGCGAATCGGAGTGAGATTTTATGTCAAAATTTACCATATATCTCAGCGACAGGTTGGAACGCGACATTCGGGCGGCATCCCGCGAAAGCGGGTTCAGCATGACAGAGGTCTTGCGCAAGCGAATTCAGGCCTCCTACATGGAGCAAAACATCGAACGAATTGAAGACAAGATCGATGCAATCTTCGGCCTCATGGAGATCATTTTGGGTGACGTCGGTTACGTTGCAGGCGCCACGCGAGCAGGGACCAAGAACCACGAAGCCGCAAGCAAGGAAGGGGCTTATTATGAGGCCCAGTTCCGGAGAAACGCTGCAACCGCACGCCGCATTTTTTCAACCAATCACAAACCGGAAATGGGGCAGCCATGAATTACAACCATGGCCAGGAAATTGCAGTGAATGAATTGCGAATGAAGGTTGCGGCATTACGCGACAGACTCGTCTGGTCGCTGCTCCTAGGCGTTAGTGCACTGCTTCTTTTGATTGTCTTCGCTGCTCCAAAAAGTCTCCTTGCTAATGTTGGGAATTATATTTGGACTCTGCTGCAACTCGAAATCCGCAAGCTTCCAATGTTTGAGGTGAGGAAGTCTGATTTGTTGGCTGTTGCTCAAGCATCTGAGCTCATTGCGAATCAGAATCAAGCTTGGTTTACCATTGGCGGAATCAGCTTTTTTATCTTTGCGGCGTCATTTGGTCTTTTTACCTATGCCTTTTTGAAAAAGGGCGAGCGTGAAAAGCTCGATCGGGTGATGCGAGGTGCGCAGCTCGTGACACCAAAGATTCATAACAAAATTATGAAGGCTGAATATGGCTCCAAACCACCGCTTGAAATGGGCAAACAACTAACATTGGGGACTGAAAAAGCGATTGTTCCAGAGGCTCTCCAGTATCTGCATTTCGCCTTTGCCGGTGCGAGCGGTAGTGGAAAGTCGACTGCGATTGAAGAGCTGATCCAGCAGGCTCTCAAGCGCGGTGACAAGGGCTTTGTGATTGACCTCAACGGAGCATTCTACTCGAAGTACGGAAGGCCCGGAGACCACGTTCTTTCGGTCAGAGACCCTGTCTCTTATA
>RGDM01000179.1 GCA_009918675.1 bacterium | reverse complement strand
ACTGCTGCTTCGACTACTGCTTCGACTGCTGCTTCGACTGCTGCTCCTTGGTCAGCTGCGTCAACTCATCGTCGAGATAGATTCGTCCATCCAGAGATGTCCGAAACAGACGCTTAGTCACAGCGTCTTTGTAATAGTCCAAAGCACCCACACGAACTAGGGTAGCTTCATGTGCAAGAGCCGCTTGAGGAGGGTCCTTCAAACCCATCAGGAGCTTATGCTTCAAATCATAAAAGCGTTCTCCTGAAATGAAGCCATTCACAAACAACTGCCTCAATTCTGATATCTTGGCTTTGATGGAACGTTCATCAGACATGGTTGCTGGTGGCGCGAGAGCGAAAGAGAGCGAAATAGAGCGATTGGCAGCAGTAGCATACCTAATTTTTCTATTGGAACAAGTAAACACTTAAAATTTCAATTTTTTTATTTTAAATAAATAAATTTGTAAAACCTAAACTAATTTTTAAATAAAAATTAGTTTATTTTTTATGCTGCCTATCCTGCCATGACACAAGTCCGCTCACTTGATGAACATCATAACTACTCGTTGGATTGCTTCCATTTCAAGTCACGCATATCTTTATCATGCTTCTGTTGCATCATAGAAAGAACACTTGCTTGTAGTTTTTCTACTAGCGCTTTCTTTTGCAACAGCTTATCTTGTTCATCCTCATGCTTCTGTTGCATCATAGAAAGAACACTTACTTGTTGCATCATGAAAAGAACACTTGCATGTATTTTTTCTACTAGCGTTTTCTCTTGCAATTGCTTTTGCAACAGCTTCTCTTGTTCATCCTCATGCTTTTTCTTCATTTGCTTCATGTGTTCAGGGTTCTGCTTAAGGCGCTCTCGCTCTCGCTCCTGCTCCTGCTCCTGCTCCTGCTCTATACGCTCTTTCTCTATCCGCTTCTGCTCATAGCACTCCCACTCCTGGTCTATTTGCTCTAGGCGCTCTTTCTCAAGGCGCTCTTGTATATAGGGCTCTTGCAGCCATTTATCAATAATAGCCATCTTATACACAACATGAAGCGGAGGATCTTCTTTAGTAAGGTGCAATGCAAACACCGTTTTTTCCCATTCAGGTGTTTGCATTTTTCCTTGTGCATGCAGCAAGTTCATGGCGTTAATATTATTGACGATCTCCGCATCTTTCATCTGCTTCTCCAGAGCATAAGGGTGCTTGCATACACTATACAATGTCCGTTCATCGAATAGCGCCTCAAAATCACTCTCATGCTCATGCTCTTGTTTTTGCTCTTGTTCTTGCTCATGCTGTTGCTTTATCATGGATATCTTCTCATTTAACACGGACATCTTCTCCAGAGCATCAACAGGAGGAACGTCCATCAATAGTTGGAAACCAAGCCGTTTTCTATCATAGCACTCAGAGCCTCGACGAAGAGCAAATATCTTTTTGGCGAGTATCTCATCTTTGGTCGTCTTTGACATAATTGTCGCTGTGTGTGCACGGTCTAATACGACGCAAAGCGTAGTGTATT
>RGDM01000178.1 GCA_009918675.1 bacterium | reverse complement strand
GAATCTCGAATCCGAGAACGCAAAGTTGAAGCGAATGCTCGCAAACGCCATGATCGAGATCGACGACATGGTAGTTGCCCCGTCAATACCGAACACTTTTTAGTTTGAAAAAATCATCCTGAACTCCTCCGGAGACTTCATCTTGAGTCCCTTGTGTGGATGGTTCTCGTTGTAATCCTTGAACCATCCATCAACCTCTGCCAATGCCTGATCTGAAGTTTCAATTCGGCCCGACACCCATACATAATCACGCTTCATTGTCTTCACCAGAGCTTCGCTCATGCCGTTGCTCTCGGGGCTGTAACTCGGGGTAAAACAGGGCATAAAACCCAAATGCCTTACAAACACCTTGGTTTCCTCCGCCCTGTAGCAGCCGCCGTTATCGCTCAATAGCTCAATCGGATGCGGTAGCTTGACTCCATTTCCAAATCGCCGCTCCATGGCCATCACCACCAAATCCCGAATCATCTCTGAAGTGATGGGTGTTTTGGACGCAATCCAGGAGATCGCTTCGCGGTCACAAGTGTCCTCAATGAATGCCACAAACACCTTCTCGCGATTAAAGCATCGAAACTCAAACCCGTCGGAACACCATCGGGTATCTGACCGTAGCGTAATGATCTTGCCCTCGTGAACCCGCTCCGTTCGAACTCCCGACTTCGGAAGCAGCATCTGCTGCCCCTTCATGATCCGGTAGATCTTTTTATGATTCACGATTTTGGCTGTTTCAACCGCATTTTTACGGTTCAAGATGGCCGTTACTCGCCTGTATCCATAGGTCGGACGACGATCACAGATTTCTCGAATCTTCACAATCAACGAAGCATCCTCGGCCTTCAAGTACCGCACGGGCCTTGGAGCCTGATCCGAGCCTTGGGTGATCGACAAATGAGAGCGGGAAACCCCCAAGGACTCCGCAATCGCCTTCAAAGAAAACCGTCTACTCCTTGCAAGGGCTCTTGCGAGATCAGTTTTTTTTCACGGGCGATTTTGACGGCTTCCTTCAGAATGTCATTTTGCATGGTCTGGCGGCCCAACGCCCGTTCCAGCTCTCGAACCCGGTTCTCCAGTTTCTTCACCTCAGAAACCGGAACCAGCTCCTCTTCTGTTTCAATTGCTTTGGCTTGCCCAGACTCCATTAATCGCCTCCAGTTGTACAAGACGCTCGGAGCAATACCATACTTTCTTGCGGTAAGCGAGGAACTCGCCCCAGGGGCAAATGCCTCCCTTAAAATCTTCTTTTTCTCCTCGGGCTTGAACCTCCTACGGGTGACCTTAGAAGTCGCCCCTGAACCCTGAATCTTCAATTCTTCCATCTTCAACACTCCTTCTTGCGAACCTGAAATTCGCACTTTTCATGTGTTCGGTCGAAAATGGGGCTATCACAAAGTGAGAAGTGGGAGGAGGAAGAAAGAAGGGGGATCCGGAATTTTGATTGGAGATTGGGTTGGGGCGGACGGGAGCCAAAAAACACTAAAAGGAACCAGAAACGAAAAAAG
>RGDM01000177.1 GCA_009918675.1 bacterium | reverse complement strand
GTGTTGGCGTCGGTGTTGGCGTTGGCAACTCGGGCGGAATTTCATAGTCACTTTTTACTTGCGCATCTGAGCGAGCCCCCTCTGGGGCTGGGAGATCTTTTCCAGAGCGCTCGTTTTTCGATGGATGCTGATAAGGGGCAACCAGCTCGCCGCTTGAAAGCGACCATCCTCCCCGCAATGGACAAAGTTTGATAGGAATCATCACGCGCGTTCCGGGCGGAATTTGCTTGCCACGGTATTTCTCGAGAACAGGATTAAGCGCAATTGTTCTCTCAATCCATCCACGTTTTCCATAAACAGGTTCGGTGCCCAGAAACCACAACACTTCAGAAAGCGTGTCACCTTCGCGAAAAACAAAGGGCGCCTGCCGTGGACATTCTTCGCTGCGTGTATTGGCCGAAACCGAGGAACAAAAAGCAAAAACAGCCGCAGCAGCGCACAATGCTGTGTTGAATGACAGGTGTTTTTCCCCGGCCATGGCTGTTCCCCAAATCTATACTTGTTGATTCTAGCAAGGTGAGTTGCTTTCTTTCAATGAGTCCCGCGCGTTTAATACAATTATTCACAGCCAAGGTCGCTCAATCAAAAAAAAGACAATTGGTAAGGCAAAGTCACAAAAATTAGACCGCTGATAAACAGCATGTTCAAAGTGCGCGAAGCTCAACAAAAGCTCAACTTACTTTTTTGAAGAATCGCGTTGAGCATTTAAAAAAACTTCAAATCCCTGCTTCCGACTCTTGGAAAAACGCTGCGCATTAACATCATTGGTTGCCCAGCGAGAACCACCCGCACGCCGACGAGCGGAATTTTTTTTCTCTTGAATTGCCATCGCCATAACAGTTGTTCCCTGTGCGCGCGCAATGCGCTCACGCAGAGCATGCGCGTAAGCAATACCTAATGCATCACTTGCATCAAGTGGCAGATTCTCAAAAGAAACCTTTAGTATGCTCGAGAGCGCCTGTGCGATAGACTCTTTACTCGAGCGGCCATGTGCCAGCACCGCTTTTTTGACTGCTGTCGGCGAAAGCTCATGCACCTCAAGACCATTTTGATGTGCGTGGGCAAGAACCACTCCCCGCGCATGACCAAGAAAAAGAGCAGACCGAATATTTTGCGCAACAAACGCCTGCTCAACACAAATCACTTGCGGTCTGTACACTTCAATCACACGGAGAAGCTCAACCGCGAGTCCCGCCAGCCGCGCGGCCAATGGAAGTGAGCAATCAAAACGCCAAACACCAGCTGCAATTCCGGTGATCGTCCCATCGCCGTGAAAATCAACAAGCCCATAGCCTGCAATGCGAGTGCCCGGGTCGATACCGAGAATTCTCATTTTTCTTTCCCTGGGCTTTTTCCGCTCCGAGCAAAAGAAAGAACCTGCTCTGCAAGAAGATCGAGTTCGGCCTCGCTGTTAATTTCTTTTCCATAGCCCGGCATGCCGCCTCTGCCGTTTTTAATTATATCAATAATCTCAGCTTTCGTTTGCCCAGCACGCCAAGG
>RGDM01000176.1 GCA_009918675.1 bacterium | reverse complement strand
TATCGAGCAAAGCGCACGCCTAGTTAAAGAATCAGTAACACAGAAACTTGGTGCAGAATTAACCCAATTACGTGAAGACATCCAACTTGCTCGTGAGAACATGTTTGGACGTCGTATTTTCGAAGCTTTTGCTAGCGAGTTTTCGTTAACACATCTTAACGAAAGCAAAGAATTGCAAAAACTAAGAAAGATTATCGAAAAACAAACTTCTGAGATTGCCGAGGTTACAGCAGCCAAAGCAGAAACTCAGCGTATTGTTGAAAGTAAAGAGCGCGAGATTCGCGTGATCAAAGAGAGCCAGGATCGCAAGGCCGTAATGGACGAGCTACTTGGAACTCTAGTCAAAGAAAAGCAAACGGTAATGCGTGAGCTTTTAGAGAGTGTGCAGACTACAAAATTGAAGACTGCATTTGAAAAGTATCTTCCTGCCGTACTTAATACAGGCGCCGCTAAGAAAGAAGAAAAATCTGTTTTAGCCGAAAGCCGTAGCGAAGTTACAGGAGATAAAACTGCTAAACCAGCAGCAGCCCAAGAAACTGCTCTAGAGAACAACGTAGTTGAGCTCAAGCGTTTGGCAGGGTTGAAATAATAGTTTAACCTTAAGGAAAGAAAATAATGACACAAGAACTATTAGAAAGCCGTTGGGGCGAAACTAAAGATGCCCTGCTAGAAGGCTTACAAGGCTCACGCCGCACTTCGATGAGTGTAATTCTCGAAAACACTCGTAAAAACTTGATGGAAACTGCAACAGCTGGCTCAACCAGTGCAGGAAGTATTGCTACTCTAAACCGTGTAATTCTACCAGTTATCCGTCGTGTTATGCCAACAGTTATTGCTAACGAGATCGTTGGTGTTCAGCCAATGACTGGTCCAGTTGCTCAGATCCATACACTACGTGTACGTTACGCTGAGACAGCTACAGCTACAACTGGTACAGATAGCGCAACAGCCGGTGATGAGGCACTAAGCCCATTCCGTATCGCTACAGCATACTCTGGTAACCTAAGTACCAGCCGTGCTGATGCTACTGCTGCTTTTGAAGGTCTACCAGGTCGTAAGATCAACGTTCAGATCTTAAAGCAAACAGTTGAAGCTAAAACTCGTAAGTTAAGCGCACGTTGGACATTCGAAGCTGCACAAGATGCACAAGCTATGCATGGTCTAGATGTTGAAGCTGAAATCATGGCAGCTCTAGCACAGGAAATCACAGTTGAAATCGACCAAGAAATCCTAGCAAGCCTACGTGGTCTAGCTGCTACAGAAGAAACATACAATCAAGCTGCTGTAAGTGGTACAGCAACATTCGTTGGTGACGAACACGCTGCTCTAGCTGTTCTAATCAACCGTGCTGCTAACCGTATCGCTCAGCGCACACGTCGTGGCGCTGCTAACTGGGCAGTTGTTAGCCCAACGGCTCTAACAGTACTACAGAGCGCTACAACCAGTGCATTTGCTCGTACAACAGAAGGTACTTTCGAAGCTCCAACCAACACCAAGTTTG
>RGDM01000175.1 GCA_009918675.1 bacterium | reverse complement strand
TTCGTCGGCAGCGTCAGATGTGTATAAGAGACAGGTCTTGTTCTCAATGCGAATCAGGGCATTTTCCAGGTGGTCGATGAACTTACGTTGGCGAGAAGCCAATTGACTGTAATGCTCTTTGTCCATGGTCACTGATCCCTCTTCCAGCGTTACATACCCGCTGGAGGTGTCGTCAGTGCCGTTGGCATTCGCCGTCATGATTTGTTCCTGATAATAGCGGAATTCATTGCGGGACGCTTCCAGTTTTTCCAGGATTAGTGCTTTGAATTCTGCCAATTCCTCATCAGAATAACGTGTTTTTGTGGTGTTTTCGGCTGGTTCACTCATGGCTTGTGGGGTTTATCGAAACAATTACAGATCCTTCATCGAGCGTTAATTCCACGCCACCTTGCTCGATTTGGGCCATCCATACCACACGGGTGGCCAAAATTTCCGTGCAAATATACGGAGAAAAGGAGTCGACTGCCGACTTCAGCCAAGGGCGTTCTTCTATGATTAACTCAATCCGGTCTGTGACGTCTAAATCCTGGTCTTTTCGCAATTTTTGTATGCGGTTCACCAATTCACGGGCCAGACCCTCTTCCATGAGCTCTGGGGTCAATGCAATATCGAGTGCAACAGTGAGTGCTCCTTCGGATGCCACGAGCCAACCCGGTATATCGTCGAAGCTAATTTCTACATCATCGCGCAGCAACTCGATGCTGGCCCCGTCCAGATGCAGGTCAACGGCACCATTTTGTTCGAGTGACATGAGATCCGATTGCGACAAATGGGGCACCGCGGTGGCGATGGCCTTCATTTGTGCCGGGTAGCGCGGTCCGAGCGATTTGAAATTGGCCCGGGCCTTGCGCACAATGACCGCTGCCTGCTCTTCCGATAGAAATTCTATTTCCTTGACGTTGAGCTCCGACTGAATAAGATCGGCTACCTTCAGTATTTGTACGCGTTGTTTCTCATCTGTGAGGGGAATCAGGATCCGTTTCAGGGGTTGTCTCACCTTGATTTGTGATCGTTTACGTAGGGATAGGGCCAGCGAGCAAATGTCTTGTGCCCACGACATGCGTTGTTCCAAGGGGGAGTCGACAGCATCAGTATTCACTTTGGGGAAGTCGCACAGGTGCACCGAATCATGGGGTTGGCGTGATGCCACCCCATTGAGGTCGCGGTACAATCGTTCGGCATAGAAGGGTGCTATGGGGGCCATGAGCAGTGCCACTGTTTCCAAACAAGTGTAGAGGGTCTGATAGGCGGCTTGTTTGTCCAATCCCTCTTCACCTTTCCAAAATCGACGGCGGCACAGGCGTACATACCAATTGCTGAGGTGTTCATCAACAAAAGACTGCAGGCTGCGTGCCGCACGAGTGGGCTCGAACTCGCGGTAGTCGGTCGCCACCGAGGCGATCAGCGAATTCAGGCGTGATAAGATCCAGCGGTCAATCTCTGGTCTTTCGCTTAAGGGCACGTCTGCATCAGCGTAACAAAAGCCATCAATATTGGCATACAA
>RGDM01000174.1 GCA_009918675.1 bacterium | reverse complement strand
TGGGAAAGAGTCGACCCGCGTTGAGACGCTTCAGGGTCCCATTTACGATCACATCGAAGACATTAAGTTCTTTGAGAACAAGCTTTTTGCGGCTCTCAAGGTTCCGAAGCCATTCCTGACCTACGAAGAGTCGACCGCGAAAACGCATCTTTCAGCAGAAGATGCTCGTTTTGCGAGAACCATTCTCAGGATCCAGCGTGAATATCGCAATGGCATCAAGAGGGTCTGCAAGGTTCACCTGGCCGCCAAAGGGATCAATCCGGAGAGCGTTGATTTTGACGTTGTCATGACGATGCCGTCTGCGATCTTCGAACTCTCTCAACTTGAGGTCAGGGCGGCGGAGCTTGAGCTTGCCTCCAAGTACGACGGTTGGGCATCTAAGCGCTGGATTAAGACTCATGTGCTTGGCTGGTCAGACGATCAAATTCAAGAATCTGATCCAGAGGCCGAGGGTGATGATTCAACGCCTAAGGGCGGTGGCGGTGATATCGAGCGCGCCCTCAGGGGCAGGGGGGAAAGAAAGCCAACAGCCTCTGATGTGACTTCGGCCGATACCGAGATCGTAGCAACCGACGCAGGTCCTGAAACCGCTTCAGTATTTGCCCCAGGAAGATCAGAGCTGATTTTGAACTCGGTCAAGAAGAACACCGAGAAGCTGCTTGAGCGACTCGCCTCAATGCAGGACAAAACGTCCGACAAAAGATACAAAGAAATTTCCGAGACACTCAAGGATCTGCGCCATACAATCGAGCGCAAGTAACTAGAAGTTGCCATAAACTTCGGTTATCGTGAACCAAAGGGATTTGGGGATGACTGAAATTGGGTCGGCATCTATTCTTTCGCTATTGATTGAGAGCTGGCTCGAAGAGGTTCGTGTCATCAGGACCAAGCGCGTTCCCTCACGCGTAAGGATGAAGCGCAAACGGTATTACCGTAAGCGTAAAGCTCGAATCAAAAGACTCGCGAGAGTCAGAAGACGTAAGCCAAAAGCAAAACGAATGGCTAAGCGTCGGGCGAAGATTCGCAAGAGGATGCACATAAAGCCAGGCAGTAGGCGCAGGATCAGGCTTGCGTCGGCTCTCAGGTTTGGAAATTTGACGGAGGCTAGGGCAATGCAGCAGACCAAAGATCTGATTCGTGGATTTGAAAATGTGGTGAAGCTTATCGAGAGCTTGTCACAAGTCCTCGGCAAAAAGACGCTCGAAGAATCTGCGCCCAAAAAGCCGCTGCAGGAATCGATCTTTCCGTCTGATCTGCCGGAAATCGGTGGGCCCGCAGAATCGCTGCATGAAGATTTCGAATCCATCCTCGGGATCAAGAAGCCTGTCGCCCCTGAAACGACAAGCTTTGACAGCCTGAAGGCCGACGCGATTGCCATGGTTGAAAACCTGAAGCTTGGCAAAGTCTCGGATGACGAAGCTCATCAGATTCTCTCCTTCATGGCAGAGAGCCTGGATGGCGCGGTTGAGTCGGTGATTAAGGAAAATAATGATGACGATGACAAAGAGTGTGTCATCTGCGGAAGACAG
>RGDM01000173.1 GCA_009918675.1 bacterium | reverse complement strand
TGCGACAGGGAGCGACGCAGCCTGTGGCGATGAAGAAGCGCAAAGGAAAAAGAGGAGACAGTCTGATGAGCACAATTTCCGAGGTACTTGGCGACATCCCGACACGCAGCCACGCTGAGGCGATGGAAGATATCCAACTGTGGTGGAGGGCGGGGCGAGCGGTTTTTCTGTGGGGTCCTCCCGGAATTGGCAAGTCCACTCTCTGCCGGCAGGCTGCTGCCATGGCTGGAATTGAGCAGGTCTGCGAAATCGACACACCGCAATTGCAACCTTATGACTACGCCTTGGCTGTTCCTGATCACACCGTGGAAAGAGTCAAACTTTACAAGTCGGGATTTTTGCCCGAGGTGGGCCCTGCTGTGGTGATTTTTGAGGAATTGAACAGAGCCAAGCACTACCAGCAGATCCCTGCGCTACAGATCATCCTCGACAATCGGATTGGGCCGTTGAAGTTGCCCAAGGACTGCAACTACATCGCATCGGGCAACAGGGACATCGACGACCCCGGAGTGGTTCCCTTGGGAGCCGCGCTCTTGAACCGATTTGCGCATATCGAAATTCGCGCAGATGCAGAGCAATGGGCAAACAACTTTGCAGCTACCAACGGAATTCACGAGAGTATAGTGTCATTCAATCTGGCGTATCCGCAGTATCACCTTGAGAAGGTACCCGAAACGCAACGGCCTTTTGCCACCCCCCGTTCGTGGCACTTTCTCAGCGATGCTGTTTCACTCATCGACCCGCTTGATCCCAACAGGTTCACCCGCATGGGTGAGCTTGCTCAACAGGTTGTCGGCCCAACAGCCGCTTCGGCCTATGCTGCTTACATGAAGACGTTGTCGATTGTGGATGCGGAGGCTGTGTTGCATCACGGCAAGCTTCCCAATCTCGATGACCTTGAGCGTTCCAACCTTTACGGAGTGACCGTGAGTGTTGCTCTTAGGGCACAGTCGATGGGAGAGAAGCTTGTTCAGCATGCGCAGAATTTCTACGCATTCTTCGACGCGCTCCCGGGTGATTTCAAAACGACGTTTCTGTTCTTTTATGTTCAGTACGGAACAGGCAATCGAGGCCAGAAATACCTCATTTACAGAAAGATTAAGGAAATGCTCACGCCCGAGCAAAAGCAAAAAATGGACCGCGCCATCGACGTGGGATGAAGAATCTCACTCACGCCGGAGAGTTGAATCAGCGCAGAGGCATACGAGAGTTCAAAAAATCGGAGTTGTTCATGATTCGAAACGAGAAGATCGAAACAGCTCTTAAGAGGATTCAGGTTTTTCATCCGTTCTTTTATTTCATGTGTGCGGAGTTGAAGATTCGCGAAACGCGCGACTTCGAAACCATGGCCACCGACGGTGACTCTCTCCTCTTCAATCCGGACTATGTTCAGAGTCTCAGCATTCCCGAAGTTGAAGCTGTTCTGCTTCACGAATTTCATCACGTTATTTTTATGCACCCGTGGCTCAGTGAAAAGGCATTGCTTGCAGGTCGAAACAAGGTGATTTGGGAAATGGCAATGGAGTTTG
>RGDM01000172.1 GCA_009918675.1 bacterium | reverse complement strand
GGCCTTGTCATTTGCTGCGAAAAAGTCTTTCCAAACTTCTAAAGCGCCATCGACTTTTTTCTGAGCCTTAACGTAAGGAGATGAACTGCCGTTGAACTGGGCTGCGCTTAATGCCGTGCCAAGCGTCAGTCCAGGAGCAACTCCATTAAGAGCACTTTGAACCTCGTTTTTGACAGCGCAGACACCTGACGTGCTTGCACCGCAATTCAATAAATCACCTGGCAAATTGGGTAACGAAGCGACGATATTGTAACGGGAAAATGTCCGCAAACGCTCGCGGCTCATCTGCCGCATATAGTGCAGATTTTGAATCGAATTAATAGGAACTTCGTAACAATCCGGTGAAGCGACTCCCGCACACGAAAATTTAATTGTGTAAACCTTTGGATAATCTCCCATTGCTGGATCCGCTGGAAACAAGTTGGCTGTACACGAGGCGTCTGTTGGGGCAGGTTCCGTATCAGTCGCGGGAGTCGGACAAATTGGGGTAGCACCAGGGGAAGAGGTATAGCACGCTGGCGGCGGCATAAAATCTTTACAAGTGCTGTTCAGCATCTGGCCCAAGAACATTCTGAAACCTGACTGTGTCGCATAGTCTTTCCAAGGACTCTGCATTGGCATTGAAGTCGCAGACGCAATATCGGGAGGGTCGTTCTCAAATTTCTTAAGTCTGCTCAAAGACAACTCGCGCAGATCTCTCAGCAGCGCATCCTTCGGCGCTGGCAAGTTGGCGAACTCCACATCAAGAACAACCATGTCGTGGTAAGTCGCACAGGTGTATTGTTTGGCTAAATCGCCATCTGTAGCCTTAGGCGGAAGCATACAACTCTGTTTGGGGCTTGGGGTTGCTGGCTCTGGTCCGTTCGCCGGAACGCCAAAGACCGAATACATATCCCGCACTGCTGGCTGAAACCCTTTCAAAATATCGATCGCATTTTGTGAACTAATCACTCCCGAGTTCAATTTTCCTACCAGTGCCGTTCTGAGCTCCTTCACGGCCTTGAGTTCGGGAATCTCGACTTCAAAATTTGCATAAGCTTTGTCGAAACCCGGAAGCTCCTGTCCTGTTGAGGAGAAAACCGAAAGAACAACACGTTCATTGATGGAGTAATCTAAACAATGAGCCGCAGAATAGATGCGGACCTTCAGGGGATCAGCCCTCACCGGAAAACGAAGCGCTTCAATTTGCTCTGCGGACAGTCCATGCCAAGGCGATCCGGCATCCGAAGGTGGTGCAAATTCTCCGGTGACTTTTGGGAACTCGAGCAATGCACTGCACCTGTACCATTGCGCGTCGGCCGCCACAGTTCCCATCACATCATTCGCTGCACGTGATTGAATATATAAATACCCACCTGTTGATTTCGATTTGAATTGTCCAAAATGTTTGTAGAATAAGCTCTGTTGCTCTTCTTCATTCGCCTTTTTCGAGGGATCAAAGGCCGATGCGCTGGTTGCTGAAACAATCTTCGGCGTCTTCAGCACGCTCGACGTTTTCGAGCAGCCCATTCCGCCTGCCGGCCCTTTGCCTGGAGCACAC
>RGDM01000171.1 GCA_009918675.1 bacterium | reverse complement strand
ATCTGCATTTAATCCAAGCGTTACATCAACAGCATCTACATATGCCTTAACAGCTGCCTGAGTTGGTAAATATGAGTTGCTATTTTCTGTAAGAGTTGTTGAAATTCCAGTAATACCAATTCCAGATGTCCCTTCAAGTTTAAATGTTCCTGTAGTTGTAATTCCAGTTACTTTAACATCTCTTGCAAATGTTGCATCAAGATCTGATAAATTAATTAATGTAGTGGCATTTGATGAACTTCTAATTTCATTAACAATTGCTTTGTTTTGGAAAGAAACATTACCATTTGAATAAAGATACAGTGCATTAGAACCACCACCTGCTTTGATGTAAGAATTAACTGCTGCAGAAGTACCAACACTTAAAGGACCAGAAGTTTTTACTGAACCATCAGAAGGATTAACTGATAATCCAGCACCAACTCTTAAAGTTTCTCCTTCTTGACCTGCAAGAGTATCTACAAATGTTACATAGTAGTCAGCATTTGTTGAAGTTCCTGTTGTATCTACAGTTACTGCTCTTGTTGCTGTAGCTGCAACACCTGAAGATATTGACAAACCATTGATTGTACCATCAACAGTTAAATTATTAGTAAAATAACCATTTTGTGTAGTAAAGGTATTGGTGCCAGGATTGTAGTAAACACCATCATCAGTATAAACAGTTTCTGCAATACCAGTATTATTATTTGAATCTACAAATGTTATATAATAGTTTGCATTTGTATTACTTGCAGTTACTGTCTTGACCTGATCTGCAGAAGAAGCACTTGTGGCAGTAGCAGCATTACCACTCAGTGCCCCAAAGAATGTTGTTGCACTGACTGTGGTATCAGACATTGTGATACCAGAACCAACAGCAAGGCGAACTCCATTCGCCATACTTGTGGTTCCAATTGCGAGACCATAGTTAAATGCAAATGCATCAGTTGAGAATCCAAGAGTTCCACTCTTGAACCACATCAGTTGCTTATAAGTATCTGGAAGTGTATTGATTCCAGTTGCTGCAAATGATGTTAAAGGAGTTCCTATAGTTGAAGCAATGGCAACACCTGCATGATTTGCAGTATCATCATTTGGTGTTACTGAAGTTGTGAATCCAAGAATAATGTCTTTATTTTCAATGTAAACATCTTGACCTTTGAGAGAAACAAATGTTCCTCCAATGGTTACATTACCATCAACTTTAAGATCACCATGAATATTGACATCTTTTTCTATACCAACTCCACCATTCTAATGTTCCACCTACATGTAAATTAGTAAGAACATTTAAATTATAAATTGTAGAGAATCCAGCTACATTATTAATGCCAGTGTTTCCTACAATAAGTCCACCAAATGTAGATATCCCAGTTACATCTAAGTTTCCACCAATATTGACAGACTTTTCAATACCAACACCACCTTCAATTACAACTGAACCATTGTCTTTGGTTGTTGAATCAGTGGTATCTGAAAATGTGGTAATACCACTAAATGAAGCATTAGAAGATCCACTTCCCCAGGAAAGATTTCCACTACCATCATTGGTTAAAACTGTATTATTTCCTCCTTGA
>RGDM01000018.1 GCA_009918675.1 bacterium | reverse complement strand
GAACGGGTCAATGAAATTACTGAATTCGCGGTGAAGGCGGGTCTCCAAGCGCTCACCCTTTATGCATTCTCCGATGAAAACTGGCGCCGACCTGAAGAAGAAGTGAGCGCGCTGATGGGGCTTCTGCGTTGGTATTTGAAAGCCGAACGCAACAAAATTCTCGATAACAACATTCGATTTCGCTTGATAGGTGACCGCGGAAAGCTGTCGTCGGATATTTTGGAAATGGCCACAGAGCTTGAAGAAGCAAGTGCTCAGAACACAGGTACGTACCTTTGTATTGCACTGAGCTACGGCAGCCGTGGAGAAATCTTGCGTGCGGTGCGTCGTGTGCTTGAAAAGATCAATTCGGGCGAGCTTTATCCAGCCGATATTGATGAACAGACTTTCGAAGAGCAACTCGACACGGCGGGTCTTCCGAGTGTTGATATGGTCATTCGCACGAGCGGCGAGCAGCGGATGAGCAATTTTCTTCTTTGGCAGTCTGCCTATGCTGAATACTTCTTTGAACCCGCACCGTGGCCCGATTTTTCAGAAGACATGTTCGCACAGCTGTTGAAAAAATATTCGAGCCGTGAACGTCGTTTTGGGCGCACTCCTGAACAGGTTCAGCAGTCTAACAACCCCGAAAACAAGCGCGCGAGCAATGTGGCTCGCCTCTCCTCAGTGAAGGCCTAAACACAATGAGCGCAATCCTCTCCTGGGTTCTCACCAACCCATTTGTCGCTTTTATCATCCTTGTTGGCATCGTGGTCTTTGTACATGAACTTGGCCACTACTTGGCTGGTTTATGGATGAAAATTGCAATCGAGGAATTTAGCCTTGGTTTCGGTCCAACCGCGTGGTCGTTCAAAAGAGGCCGCACCGAGTACAAAATTTGTTGGCTGCCTTTGGGTGGATACGTGCGATTTTATGGAATGGAACATGGTGAAACTGTCCCGCCCGAGCTTGAAGGCCGGGCGTTGAACACTGCACCAGTTTACAAAAGAGCGATTATTTCTGCGGCCGGTCCATTTGCGAATTTTATTCTGAGTTTGATTGTGATGATCATCCTTTCGAACGCAGGTTTGCCACAGCCAGCTCCAGTTGTGAGCGTGTTGCCCGATGGTGTCGCACGCAAATCAGGTTTGCTGACCGGTGACACGATTCATAAAATTGCCGATGAAAAGGTTCGGTCGTGGGCCGACATCAACAGACTTGTTTCGTCGCGACCAGAGCTTCCGACACGTTTTGATATTGAACGCGGCGGAAAACCTCTCTCGATTGAAATGACTCCAGCACGCGAAATGAGTGAGTCTTTATTTGGTGAGCCGCAGCCTGTGGGCCGCATTGGCGTGTCGCAGTTTTTTCAAACTCCGCAAATTGTTCTTGCGCCCGTCGAAAATGTTCTTTCCCGGGCAGGTCTCAAAACAGGCGACAAAATTATTGAAGTCAACGGACACAAGGTGCGCGCTTTGCATGAGGTTGAGCAGGCACTTCTCAATGGCCCAGCCAACTTAACAGTTGAACGCAGCGATATCGTGAGCATCGAAAATCTGTCTGCACATGCCGCCGCTGCGCGGAAGAAAAGCCCAGTCTTTCAAACTGTAAAAGTAGAAACGCAAGCAGCTTTGACCGCTCTTGAGTGGTCAAAAACAGTGCGTTCGACAGACATGACTGTAAAATCATACGAGCAGCTCAATAAAGGCGATCGCAAAATCCCGGTGCGTGAGGCCTGGCAAAGCTGTGGTTTGCGCGAAGGCGACACTCTTTTCGACTGGCCTGGAGCACCCTCTGTGGAAGGACCTGTTGAGCTCTCCTTTGCGCTGCAGAAGTTGATTCGTGCCGACGATGCTGGACCCGTGAATCTGCAATGGAAAGTTGTCAATATTCAGGAAGCACAGGTCCGCACCCTGAATTGCCAGATCCCGCGGCGCGCCGCACTTGATGCATTGAGCAGAAACCAATGGGTTGTCGACCTGCCTGTGTCCTTTGTCTCGCGCGGTGTCTCGGTTGAACCGGTCATCCTAAGAAGCGAGTCATTTGCCGCCTCGCTTGAAGACGGCTTCAATGCCACTTGGCAGCAGGCAAGCACTATTCTGACTGCATTGAAAAAACTCTTCTCTGGTGCTGTTCCGCTGTCGAATTTGGGTGGGCCCATTGCGATTGCCCGGGTTGCAGGCGATGCCGCAGAGGGCGGGATTCTTGTCTTTATTCTAACGATATCCTGGATGAGTCTTAATATTGGGCTTTTTAATCTTCTTCCATTGCCCGCACTCGATGGTGGTCATTTGTTTCTACAAGGCGTTGAAGCAGCATATGGCAAGCCGTTGCCCAATCGCGTTCAAGTTGCTGTGCAGCGTCTCGGTGTCGCTCTTTTGCTCTGTCTGATTGTGTTGGTGTTTTTCAATGACCTCCTCCGCCTCTTTCGCTCCTGAAACCACTCAAGGTGCCGGAGTTCTGCAAACAAGTGCGTCGGCATACGGCGCTCTTTTGTGCACCTTTAAACGCGGCGCCGGACTCGCATTGTTTCGGTTAGAGCAAGGGGAAACTCTCACCGAGTCACTTGCGCGAGCCCTGCGAGATCTTGTTCACGTCGGAAGTCAAACTGCGAAACAAGAAGCCTTGCCTCTGACTTCTGCGTCATATCTTATCTATTCATGCACACAGAGTTTCTTTGCCACCTGTGCTGGCCTCACGGCTGAGAATCTTGCACAGTTGTATTCGTCAATCCTCGGTTTCGCGGGGGTTGATGATTCATCTGTAAAAAGTATCGGAGTTGTGGTTGGGCCGGGCTCGTTCACAGGTTTGCGCTTGGGATGCGCTTTTGCCAATGGCCTTGCACTTGGCTCTCCGCGTCCTTTGTGGGCGGTGCAAGGTGCATCACAGCAGCTGATTGAGTCTAAAATCTCGCCAACTCTTGAGCAGCCCGATGCTGCTTTTTGGGGTGCTGTATCACTTGAGCATGATGATCCCTTTGCAACCTTTACTTCTTTTGGCGATATCCTTGTCAGTCTGTGGCAGTGGCGCGAAGGCGCCGCAACCGTGGTTGATGTTCTTGAGCCCGAATACGGCCGAGAGCCAACACCCGTGCTAAAGCTCAGACAACAACAAGGAAGCGCTCTGTCATGACTGGAGGAGTCACACCAGTGGCAAATGTTCATGAACTTGCTATCCGTCGGCGCGGTATGAAGGCGAGCATTTATTTGCTGCCAAACATGATCACCGCAGCATCTTTGTTTTTTGGTTTTCTTGCGATGAAGCTCGCAGTTGAAGGCAGGCTTCCGGAGGCCAATCCACAAAATTTTCTTTACGCTGCATATGCGATTCTTGCGGCTGCTGTTTGCGACGGGCTTGATGGAAGTGTTGCGCGTTTGACCCGCACACAAAGCGCCTTCGGAGTTCAGCTTGATTCCCTGTGTGACATGGTTTCGTTTGGTGTTGCACCCGCGGTGGTTATCTACAATTATGCTCTGCACGGCTCGGCGCGGATTGGCTTTGCAGCTTGCTTTATTTATGCGGTGTGCGGTGCGCTCCGTCTTGCCCGTTTCAATGTGCAAAGTTCAGTTGGCAAGGCAGGCGGTAACTTCACCGGAATTCCGATTCCGATGGCAGCAATGCCATTGTGCGCATTCATCATGTCACAATACGAGTTCGCACAATGGACACCGGCTGCTAATTACAGTGAATGGGCTATCAAGCTCGCCTCAACCCTCACTCGTCCTGACGTTAAAAATGTCTTTCTCATTTTCCTGATGTTTGCCCTTGCCTTCGGGATGATCAGCACGTTTGAGTATGTCAGCACCAAAAATATCAAGCTTCCACGCAAGCGCCCGTTCCGCTTTCTGGCAATTTTGTTGATGATTACAGTTTTGCTGTTCACGCTCGAATTTACTGTGACCCTATCACTGCTGCTGATTTTGTATTGCTTGCACGGTCCGGTGATGTGGTTGTTTTTTAAACGCGACCGCACAGCTGAAGAAGAAGAATTATTTATTGCCGGCGATGAAGAAGATGAAGAGGAAACCCACACATGAAGCCATTGACCCTTGGGATTGTTGGTGCCACCGGAGTCGTTGGACAAACGGCGCTCGATGTTTTGGGCGATGGTGTTTTGAGCTTTCCTGTGAAGGAAGTCCGCGCGTTTGCGTCGGCGGCCTCGGTTGGCAAACGGCTGAGTTGGGGAAGCAAGTCAATTTCTGTTGAGGCGACCGAACTCGAAGCTCTGGCGCAATGCGATGCTGTTTTGTTTGCTTCAGAAGCTGAGATCTCAAACCGGTTTATTCCTGAGTTGGTGGCGCGCGGTATTCTCTGCGTCGACAAGTCTTCAGCTTTTCGCGAAGATGCAACGGTACCGTTGGTTGTTCCCGAAGTGAATGGTGCGCTCCTTTCACCTGCAAAACTGAAGAGCCGTCCGCTCGTCGCAAACCCGAACTGCTGCACGACTCCACTTGTCATGGTCTTGGATGTCATCCGCAAGAATTTCGGGTTGAAGCGAGTGATTGTTTCAACCTACCAGAGTGTTTCTGGGGCGGGGAAACCTGGTCTTGAAGTCCTTGAAGAAGAATCACGTCAATTTTTTATGGAACAGGACCTGTCGGTGAAGCCTTCGCGGACTTTTCCGAAATCTATTGCTTTCAACGTCATGCCGTTTGTGGCCAAGATTTTGCCCAATGGTGATACCGACGAAGAGCAAAAGATTATCTTTGAGACTCGCAAGATTTTGGACATGCCTGATCTTCCCGTCGAGGCCACCAGCGTTCGAGTGCCAACCTTTGTTGGACACGCAGAATCTGTAACCGTTGAAACTGAACGTCCGGTGGATGTTGCTGCTCTCGAAAAAATGATTGCTGCAGCAAAAGGCATGATTGCAGTGGCGAACGAAAATCCCTCGGCACCTGCAGTCCAGGGCAACTCTGCTGACGATAGCGCAGATGCTGCAGATGTTCAGTTTTTCCCAACCCCTCGTGAATCGCAGGGGCGCGACGAGGTCCTGGTCGGACGTCTTCGAACAGCCAAGGTTTTTGCAAACGGCGTGTCACTTTGGCTCGTCTCTGATAACCTCCGTAAGGGAGCTGCACTCAATGCCCTTCAGGTGGTTGAGGCCTGCGCAAGCGAGGGGTTCTTCAACTGAAGGCCTTTCGATGACTGTGCAGAGACGCTCCTGACCAACGACGAACACGGATGTGTCTGAGGAGATGTTTGCATGGCATCGGTTCCACACAAAACTTTATTGGCTGTCTGCGCTTTAATGTGCATTGCGGTGGCATGCGGCCCATCTGAAGATTCCAATGTGGCTCAAATGTCACAGCTTCAATCCTTGCAGGAAAATAATTTTGCGTCTGATCCGAGTGTGCTTAACGACGTCAGCCTCACCGACAAAGCAGGCTCAAGCACAACTGTCACGCCTTCCTTTTTGCCAAAAGCTGGAGAAACAGCGCGCAATTTGGAAGTTATTTTTTATCCGCGCTTGTCGGTGAAAAATGTCAAATTCATCTACGACAAATCGAAGTGGACCGTGGCAATTGGTAACAATGTTCAGTTTGTCACGGGTGCGGATATTCTCGAGGTTAAAGAAGACGGCAACTTTTCAACCGGTGAGATTCGCGAAGGCCAGATCAAGCTCACCATTCGCCTTACTGCACAAGGGCAATGGCCAGAGAAGGTCACCAACGATGCAGCTTTGACTACGATTGACGGGCGCAAAGCACTCAAAATTCAGCCCTACTATAGCCTCGACGGTGCGGTTGCTCCCGGCAACTCCGGGACCTTACAAGGTCTGTCGGCGGCGTACATGAAAGACGACATTGGTGCGATTGCTGCGTCAGCAAATCTAGGTTCTACAGCGGTCAGTGACGGCGCATTTTCTGTCGAATTTTCCGCACCCGATGACACAACTGCAGCCGATACATCAACAGGGTCAATTACCTCAGTTGGTAAATCAAATGTGTCTGGTTACGTGGTTGTTTATTGGAAAGACTCAGAGTGTAAAGCGGGTGGTTGGAGTTTCTATCCCAACAAGGTTTTCGACAAAACAAAAGCATTTTCTGATTTGAGCTGTTCTTATCCCGGAATTGAGAGTGCAACCAGTGGAACGAATTCATGCAACCTTGCTTGCAATACGGTTGAGACGGATGATTTTTTCGGTAAGTCAGCCAACGACATTGCAATTCCTCCCGAGTTCCCTTCAGAAACGGGGACGGAAAATGCAATCAAGCGAGGTTGCTTGAATGTGGTTCGGGTTGCTGCCGATGGTCGAACGAGCTACGCGGTGAATAATGCGGTGAACGGCGAAACGTATGGGGTCATGGTTTATCCTCTTGATTCGTCGAGTCACATCGGAATGTCGCGCTCAAAATGTGCGAAGGTTCAGCCTTTTAACGTTGAATTTCCGAGTGCGCGTAAATCACCGGGCTTGGGAAAGTCAAAGAGCGATTGTTTTGTTGTCACTGCAGCAGCAGGTTCAACACAAAGCCCAGCGGTGCATTACTGGCGTGTTTTGCGCGACTCTTGGCTCGACAAAATTGGTCTATCTTCTTTCTATTACACACACGCTCCGCGTTGGGCGGCTTGGCTTGATGCACATCCGAAATTAAAACCCACCTTGAATTCATTTTTTGAGTGGAGCGGTCGTTCGCTGGTGCGAGTCTCGCAGTGGATGGAGAACCTACAATCGCATTTACATTCTTCTTTGAGTCGAGTGACTTCGCTGTTGCGCAGCGCATTTATTTCAGAAGCCAACGCTGACGACAACGTGCCATCGGGTGAAGTTGTTGGTTTGAAATACCCCTTTGGTTCTGCGGCAACTACGTTAACAATTGCTGGTGGCCAGATTCGCCCTTCAGAGGACCAAGACCTTTATAACCTTTCATACAAAGATAAAAAGCCAGCGTTTCTCTTTATTTCGCAAACATTTCGCGTTGTTGATCTCGCTGGTGAATTGGGTCTGGGCTATGAGCTGACCGGACTTACGATGAAGGGTTCAAGCCCGGATTCAACGCACACCGAAATCACCTTGAGCGGTTACGGCGGTGGGCTTGTGGGTGAATATCGTTTACGCATCGGCGAGCACCCTTGGATCGCTCCGCGTGTTGCAGCCGTCTTTGGTAAAATACGCATGCGTGAGGAAGCCGCTGCGGTTTCATCATCCTCGAGTTCGAGCTCAAGCGGTTCGGCATCTTCCGGTTCTGATATCTCGCCGAGTGGCACAACACCGGTTTGGCAAACGTATGGGGCGGTGCGTTTTTATCTCGACCTACCCGTGTCGCGCTTGTACGGCGATGATGAAAACCTCATTCGCTATGGATATGAGGCCGAAGACATGACCTTGTCGTTGTTTGCTGGCATGAATTCGAACAATGGTCAGGTGATTAGTACTTCTGGTCTACAACTTGGTGGCGGGATAACCTTCTTTTTCCGTTAATTCTTGCGGCGATTGCGCTGGTGCAACGCCAGCGCACAGTTTATGCTGCCGAAATGCCGCCTTTGCTGATTATAATTCTGTCTTTTTCATTCACCACATAGGGTTTGAGAAGTTGAAAAAGTTTGTTTTGCAGTCGAGCGGTTGAAAAACCTGTGGCCTTTGCAAATTTTAATTCTTTGATGATTCCTTCAGCTTGCCAAAGAACATCGACCGGTATCAGTATCTCGATATCTTGAATCCCTGATTCCGGGTGACTTGGCTCGGTGCGTAAATCAGGAATCTGGGTCAGTGTCAGAAAGCGGTGCAGCATGGACATTCTCCAACCTGTGTTACCGTTGGGATCGGCTTGTTTCTTTAAGACCTGAGTGGTGTTGGCTTGGTTGTATTGTAAATAAGGAGAACTTTCCGTGAACTTCAAGCGCTTTGCGGAACGAGGTGGGTTCAAGTTATTGGCTGTGGCGCGCTTTTCGGGGCCAGCTTACGCTTTGGTTTGCTACCTTCTCAATGGATTGGTTGCAAGCGTTGAAGAGGTGGTCACAAGCCCAGGAGAACTTGCCCTGATTTTGGGAGTCAGTGAGCGGCAAATTAAAGCTGCACTTGTCGAGCTCCGCGAATCTGGGGTTGTTCATGTGACTGAAAGAAACGGCTCCACGTGTCTTTTGAAAATGAATCTCGACCCCGCTCAGTGGCGGAATCTGGCCAAGGTCTCAGAGAGAAAATCGCGCAATGCCCTAGGAGATGCGCGCAATGTTCGCACGCTGCATCCACAACCTCCGGTTCCCAATGGTTCGCATCCTGTCGACACGGATAAGCTTTCCTCCGAGAGCGCGAAGAACAAACGCGGCGGTAAATCGGCGTCGGGCAATAAGTCGTCCGGACTCACAGCTCAGGAAGCATTGGTTTTTCCTGCTCGCAGCAAAAGCGCAAAACCAAGCGCCGCCGGGCACGGCCCCTCGGGCCTTGTTTCAATTGAAGGTGGTCGTGCGGAGCACGGTAAGCACACGCATTCGAACGGTCATTCTGCGCATGAGATTCCTGGAAGTATTGAACATGAAGCAATGAGAATTTTTGATGCCTTCATGAAATCCAGGGTCGAACGTGGTGAGCTCGATGAAAATAAGGAGCTCGACTATGCTCGATTACTTTCCGAATCACATCCCACCGAGCACGTGCTGCAGTTGCTCACTCATTTTGGCAAAGAAGTGCCTTCGCTCGCGCTCTTGGCGGGTGCTTGGATGCATTACTCTGATACTTTTCACAAACAACAGAGCGAGCAAGTTGATCTAGAGAGCTACCGGCAAAAGCATCAATCCGCTGAAAAGAAGATTCGCATGCTTGCCAACACCGAGCTCAAACGCGCTCAGGCACAAAAATCTATTCTTAGTACCGATGAACAATTGTTACTTCGGATTTTTCTCCGTCACGATCAGCCGCGACGGCAACTTTACTGGGCATTAAGAGTGCGCGAGCGCTATCCGCATTTGCACGATTTTTTTGCGGTGACCGCTGACCTTGCACTGCCCCCGAACCACAGCGAAGGCCCGCATCGCAAAGGATGAAAGCGGTTCAAGGCTCACAGGTCAGCGAGTCGGGTTTTCGTTCAACAAGATATTTCGCCTGCAACCAGCGAACTCTGTTGGCTGCTGCACCGGTTTGAATAGTCACGTACATCATACTTTCGCCATCCTCGCTCAACTGCGTGAGATAACGATAAACCAGTTGATCATTTCCCACGTATTCGATGATCGGCCCTTTTCCCGCAGAGGCATATGTTGGAATGCCACCCTCAGGCGCACCGGAGATTTTCATATACTCACATAATCGGGTTTTGATGACCGGAGCAGAGGGTGATGCCACTGTCTCAGTTGCATTGGGCTGCGGCGTGCCCGCGTTTGTGTTTTCGGGCGGTGGAAGAATAGGAGCGGGCGGTGGAAGACTAGGAGCGGGTGGTGGCACAGCGCTTGCGTTTCCAGCGGACGAAGCTTTAGCTGATGATGTGCTATCGAGACTTGGCAGATCTGTGCGCATGCGTGTTCCCAAGCGTGCAGAAATTCTTTGCACGTCTGCATTGTCGTTTGCCTTTTCATCTTTGAGCAAAGTATTGAAATCAAACAGTGCCGTTTCTAATCCAAGACTCTGCGCGGATTTGACAAACCGACCTAAGCCTTCAAGCGACCAGCGCTGTTCTGTTGGTCCCGAATAGATAGCGATGCCAACTGCACCTGCCTCGCGCTCGGATCTGGCCTCTTTGAAAAATTGATCGAGTTTGCCTTCTTTAACGTGGTAAAGTTCTGGATAAACCCATTCGACAGTGCCGTTCTTCAACCATTGTTTCCAGTCGATGCTGAAGTCCTGGAGCGAATTCAGATTCCGCTGTGAGCTGAGTGAAAACTTTGCGCCTGCTGAGCGTGCCGGAGCTGTGAGCGTTTGCATAAAGGTCGTAAATTTTTTCGGTCCTTTGAGAACTTCAGCAGATTTGCCAGTGCGCATATGAGGAGCAAAATTATCGCAAATATGAATTTCTTTTGAACCATATTTAACGGCAACTTCGCGCAGCAATGAAGACATAAATGTTGCAAATGTGCCTTCATAGGGATTCAGGCGAATGGAAGGAACAGAGTGAAAGTTTTCTGGGAATCCGCTCCAACCGGAGTTTTTGTTGGCGGACCATAGGCGTGAGCTTGCGGGAAGAATATTTCCCCACTCAAACCAAGGGACAATTTCGACATTCAGGGCTTTTCCATATTTAATGAAATCAGTAAGTGGATCGCCCTCTGCTTCTGGACATTTTTCTGGGCCTCCGGCCTCCTTTACGACCGAGGATTTGAACAGAGTACAGCCGCGCGACCACATGTCGACAAACAACCTTTTAACGCCAATGCGCGCGGCCATCGACACAACATGCTTGCGGCCGACTGCAGTATCAACATACCCATTTTCACGTGTGACGAATCCGCTAATAATCGCGGGTCTGGAATCTGCGCTCTCTACATCAGAGGTTAGGTTCCTTTTGCAAGCTCCAACCATCGTTAGAGAGGCTACGATGCAGCTGACCGAGCATGAATTTTGAAGGAACTGAACAAATTTAAACCTTTCTGTCATCAGCTTCCTCCCATAGCTAACTGGTATCGGATCCTCGCCAGGCCGACTTGAGAAGGGCTTTCTGAGTTTTCCTCTGAGCTCATCTAAGCTATCGAATTGGTTTTTTAAAAAATCCGGAAATGCAGCGTTGGAGGAAAGCCTTTCGGGGCTCACAGCCTATGTTCGCTCAGCTGCGAACATAGGCTGTGAGCTTTTTATTCACTTTGCCAACACTGCCGAGAGAATATGCTTTCGGGAGTTCACCCACGAGCGGTAATACGTAGTCATAGAACGCATTTGTTACGCCATTGCCGGCAGCGTTGATCATCTGGGCTGGGACATGCTTGGTTTTTTGCGCCACAAGAGCAAGGTCAACTAGTGCTGGCATCGATGAATATGGAATATCACTGACACGTTTGAGAACAACTGTTTTGTCGGTTGCTCCTTGCAGCATGAATTCAACCGCAGCGGCGCCAACTTCAAATGCTTCTTGACTATCGACGACCGAGACCATGCCCGGCAGTGAGCGTTGCAAGTAGCCCCATGTATCGGAGCGCACGCGAAGTTTGCCCAGGTTGCTTTTAACCCGCAAGTGCTTTTCGATGCTGTGCGCAAGGTAATCACCAAGTTTGCCTGAGCCCGACAGTTGGGCATTGCCGAACTCATCTTTTTCGCCCGCAAAACGCGAATTCCTCAATTGGTCGGCAATACCTTCAGCAACCACTACAGTGGCGCGACCAATTCGGTCGTAGGTTTCTTGGATGTCGCGAATAAATTGTTCTTCGCTAAAAGAACGTTCGGGCATGTAGATGAGGTGCGGGCCACAGTTTTCTCGGTCTTCATTTTCGACGCAGCGGCGTGCAAGTGCACTCGCGGCAGCGATCCAACCAGCATGTCGGCCCATACAGATATTGATTTTAATTCCGTTGTAAAAACTGCGGTTGTCGAGGTCATCGCCCAACAGAACATGGGCAGCAACTCGCGCTACACTCCCATAACCGGGGCTATGGTCGGTTTCCATAAGATCGTTGTCGATGGTTTTTGGGACATGAAGAATATGCAGACCGTGATGTCGCTCATTTGCCTCACTGCGAATGAGTTGAGCAGCTTCCGCAGAGTCGTTACCGCCAATATAGAAAACGTAACGGATGCGGTGTTCATGGAAAACTTCAAAGAGCCTGTCGAGGTCTTCACGCTTGGGTTTAAGGCGCGCGGAACCTAACGCTGCGCCAGGTGTTTGCGCGAGACCTTCGAGCACATGCTCTGGAAGTTCACTGAGGTCGAGAAGATTTTCGTTGAGAAGTCCATGGAGGCCGTGAAACGCGCCATAAACAGTTTTAATTTGTTTTGCATTGCGTCGGGCGGCAGTCAGAATTCCCGCGAGAGTCTGGTTGATGACTGCCGTTGGACCACCGGACTGAAGGACAAGAGCATTTGCACGAGCAGCGTAAGACACAGCGTAGGCCCTCCATAGCGTGAGTCGGTGTATCGAACTCAGAGCATCCGGAGGATGGCACTAGACCTCGCAAGGAGGCCGTGCTTCAGCGCAGATTGCGCCAGAGTCCCTCAGAACGTTCAGCTCCAGTCGAGATATAACTCACTGGAATGCCTATCCAATCTTCGATACGTTTAACGAATCGTTCAAGCGACTCATCAAGTGTATTTTTAACACCTAACACACGTTCCCAGCCAGGTTCAAATTCCACGACAGGTTCAACGCTTTCCCAAGCCACAGCGGTCATCGGCCAGCCTTGCATCAGCTGTCCGGTGCGTGAATCTTTATAGGCAGTGACAACTCCAACGTGTTCCAGCCCGCACAAAACATCCGATTTCATAAGAGCCAAGCTTTGATAGCCATTCACTTGAGCCATGTAGCGCAGTGCAACGAGATCCAGCCAGCCAATCCGGCGCGAGCGTCCCGTGGTTGAACCGAATTCGTGACCACGTTCGCGGATGCTTTCTTCAAGCGCACCTTTCAGCTCGCCGGGAAAAGGTCCGTGTCCAACCCGAGTGCTGTAGGCCTTGGCGACGCCAATGATATTGCCAACTCTTGTGGGTGGCATGCCGATGCCGCCCGGACATGATCCGGCAATCAGGTTGCTCGAGGTTACAAAAGGATACGTGCCGTAGGAGACATCCAAGAGTCCGCCTTGCGCGCCTTCAATCATCACCCTTGCTCCGTCGTTCAAACGGTTGTGCACGAGCATTGCAACGTCTTTCAGATACGGCCTGAGGAATTGGCAGGCTTCCATGAATTCAGAGAGCGTTTCTGGGGTGAGGCCTTCAGCCAGTGGGCTTTCACTTTGCGCAAAGTTTTCCAGGAAACCTGGCGTTAAGCATTCTGCCAGGCGCGGAACATCGCGTTGTGCACGGCTTGCATAAGCCGGACCAATTCCGCGTCCGGTTGTACCAATTGCATTTCCGGATTGACCTCGTTCGAACTCGCGTTTGAGGTCTTGCGCTTTATGTGCGGGCAAGATTGCGGTTGCGCGAAAATCGATGTGGACGCGCTCTGGTGCGAGGTCGAACCCTTGTTCTTTCAAACGCAAAATTTCGTCGCATAAAACAAGTGGGTCAACAACAACCCCAGCTCCAATTGCAACTTCGCATTGCGGATGAAGAACGCCTGAGGGAAGAAGATGAGTCACAACCTTTCGGCCCTCAACCCAGATGGTGTGGCCCGCGTTATTTCCGCCTTGCACTCGGCACACCAAATCAGCGTCTTGAGCAAGCAAGTCAACGAATTTGCCTTTGCCTTCGTCGCCGAATTGGGAACCGAGAATCGCGGTGGCTTTGCCTGGAATCAGCATGGAACGCATGGGCGGGTCTCCTTCAGGTCAAGAGCAAACTCCGCACGGTAGCTCAGCCGGCGAGGGTGGGCAACTGTGTGCCGAACTGGATGTGTGGCTATGCATTCTGATGTGCGTTAGATTGGAAGGGTTCCCCGACAAGGAGTGAAAGAATGGAGATTCGCCTGCAAGAATTTACCGTCGCATACGCGTCGGGAGATTTTGAAAGTGCTGAGCAGCTGGTTGTGGAAGCCCTTGCGGAAAGCCCCGACGACGCGCGTTGGTTGAACCAGCTCGGTTTGCTGTATTTTGCACAAGGTCAGTACTCAGACGCACTAGCCGCGTTTGATCGCGCGATTTGCGCAGATCCGCATTTCTTAGAGCCTTTGCTCAACGGCGCCATAGTTCTTTCTGATCTTGGTTATTACGATGAAGCCACTCAACGTTTCGACGCTGCCCGACTTCTGGATGCATCAACGCCTTCACAAGCAGGGTCGATGGGCACTCCAGGTGCTCCACAGCCACCTATGGGCGCTTTACCTGCATCCTTGGGGGTGGCAGTGGGTCGCGCTGCGGCGGAAAAATATTTAGAATTGAGCAACGCTTTGCTTGAACTGAATCTTCTTATTCGCGCACAGGAAGCTGCAGAGGAAGCTTGTCGACACTACGACCACGCGCGTGGTCGGCTGCAACTCGCGCGAACTTATCTCGCACAAATGCAACCCGATAGAGCACTTCTTGAGATCGAGAACGCGCGTCGGCACGACCCTCGTTATGTTGATCTGCATGTGTTCTCGGCACTTTTGCATCTTGTTCGAAATGAACGCACACAGGCACTTGATGCTCTGACACGCGCTGAAATGCTTGCAGATACGTCGGCCTTGGGGCAGGTTCTCCGCCAAGCCTTTGCAGGGCCGACGGGTGCAATGCACTGAAGGAGAGTTCTGTGTCTCGATTGCCTTCCAACTCATGGTTGGATCTGTTGCCCAAATATTCGCTGCTCAGAAATGATGATCGCAAGACGCGTTTGCGAGCCGCGGGTCGGGAAATCTTTGATTTTGGCATTGGCGATCCGCAGGAAGAAACCCCTGAGTTTATCCGTCAGGCTTTGGCTCAACATATTCCAAAAGTCAGTCAGTATCCGCTGTCGCAAGGTTCTTTGGATTTCCGCAAAGCTTGCGCAGAGTGGTGTTTTGCCAGACTGGCTGTAAGCATTGATCCTGCCACGCAAGTTATTTCCAGCAATGGAAGCAAAGAAGCAATTTTTCATATTCCGCATGTGTTGCTCAACAGTGGAAGCGCGCGGCGGTTGGTGCTTTTTCCTGATCCTGGTTTTCCGGTGTATCGCAGTTCAACGCTCCTTTCTGGCGGCGTTCCATACCAATACACACTCGATCCTGCGCGAAATTATGTTTTTGATCCTGAGTCAATTCCGGTCGATCTTCTTCCGCAAGTTGCAGCTGTTTGGATCTCCTACCCGCACAACCCAACTGGAGCTCTGCTGCCGCGTGCGGATGCTGAACGGATTTATGCCTGGGCCATTGAGCACGACCTCGTGTTGTTATCTGACGAATGTTACGTCGACATGTTTTTTCCTGGCAGTGAAAAGCCGGTTTCGTTGCTGGAAGTGGCTGAACAAAACCAATTCAAAAATTTGCTGGCATTTTTCAGTTTGAGCAAGCGCTCGGGCATGACTGGTTATCGTTCAGGATTTGTTGCCGGTGATGTCAGCCTCGTTTCAGCTTTTGCAAAATATCGTCCGAATGTCGGAGTTGGAACTCCGGAGTTTGTTCAGCGTGCGGCAATTGCTGCTTGGGCAGATCAAGCCCATGTTCACGAGAGGAATTCAATTTTTGCTGAAAAGCGCAGAATTGTAGACTCATTTTTGCAGAAAAATAATTTCCGTGTCTTGCCATCAACCGCAACTTTTTACGTATGGATCCAATCGCCTGATTCCTACGGAAGCGGAGAGGATTATTGTGAAGCGCTTGCGCAAGCCACTGGTCTTGTAGCAACTCCCGGTGATGCGTTGGGCGACAGCTCGCGCAGCTGGTTCCGACTGGCGCTTGTTCCCACAGCCGAAAAAATTCACCTCTGCATTGGCCTGTGGCAGAATGCCATCGACACAGGCGTGTTACGTAAAGGATAATCGCTATGCCAAATTCACTTCCCCCAGAAAAAATTAATGAGTGGAAGCATATTATTGCCGCTGCTTGGAACGACCCTGAGAAGCTGAAAGATGCAACCACTCAGCAAACACTCGTGGGAATTCTCCGAGCGCTCGAGCATGGTGCGTTGCGGGTTGTGACTCCTTTGGGAACTGAAGCAACTCATACTCATGCACCTCTCAGTGGCGACTTGCGCAGTTGGGATGTTCACGCTTGGGTAAAGCAGGCAGTGCTGTTGACCTTGCGCTGGCGTTCGCCGCGCATGTCGACTGGTGTTTCCGCATACGCTGGTGAACAGTCGGTTTCGCAAGGTCGAATTCATGGCGATGCTTTGGTTTTCCACGACAAACTCGACACCCGCTCCGACCATGCAGAAATGCGCGTCCGGGTTGTTCCTCCGGGGGTGATTCGCGAAGGTGCATTTATGGCTCCGGGGGCAATTTTAATGCCAGGGTATGTAAATATTGGTGCCTATGTTGGCGCCGGTACCATGGTTGATACTTGGGCCACCGTTGGTTCGTGTGCGCAGATAGGCGCCAGTGTCCACCTCGCAGGTGGAGTTGGAATTGGTGGAGTGCTTGAGCCCGCCAACGCTCGTCCGGTGATCGTCGGCGACAATGCTTTTGTTGGAAGTCGAGCTATTGTGGTTGAAGGCGCGGTTGTGAGTGCCGGAGCGGTTTTGGGTGCGAACGTGTGCATCACTGCAACGACCCCTATTTATGATGTGACTTCGCCTGAGCGCGTTGAATACCGCGGGTATGTTCCGGCGAATGCGGTTGTGGCGCCAGGAACCCGAACCAAGTCGTTCCCGGGAGGCGACGTTCAATTGCAGTGTGCTTATATTATCGCTTGGCGCAATGATCGGACCGATTCCAAAGTCAGCCTGAACGAAGTTCTTCGCGAAACAGGAATCGCCGTTTAAAGTTTAACAGTCAATTACAAAATTTTCACGATGTCTCTGAGAGCGGCTTCAGCGGGGCTGTTTTTAATTCAAGTTGCGCTAATTCTATCCATCACAACTTTACGGGCAAAAATGGTGGGCCCAAGGTTTTCTAAAATCATTTGAGTTCCAAGTATCCGCCTGTTGAGAAACATTAATTCTGCAGGCGGCGGGCGCAGTAGAGTGGCCTTCGCATAACTGAGGATCTTGTCTTTAAGTCGATTGGTCAGCTGACATCCGTTCCATGAAAAATAATTGTGCGCAAACGGTTCGCATGTCACAGCCATCATCTGCACAAACGAATCCCGTGCCTCTTGCGAATCATCTGGTAACAGTAAGTTCATTTCTTCTCCTACGCGAACGACATCTAGCTTGCTCCCCAGTAAACAAGCCTGCGAGAGGCGTTTGTAGTTGTCGCGCAGCTGAGTGCTTAGTTGCTCTGTAGCACCAAAGTCCAAGAGACAAAGTTTTCCTTCTGGTGTGACCAAAAAATTAGCCGGATTTGGATCGGATTGAATGTAAGAATTTTCAAAAATCTCGAAGAATAGAAGGTCGAGCAACGTATGACCTATCGCATCGCGTGTCTTTTCGAGCTCAGATGAGACGTGTGGCGCGCCAATGCGTGTCATCCAGTCTTTGAGATTTTCACCGACAATCCACTCGCTCACCAAAAGACTTTCGTTGGAGAATTCTGTGTAGATACGCGGAATGACAATGTTGGAATTGTTCTTGAGCTTTTCTGCGTAGTAGAGATAGAAATCCTTTTCTTTTTCAAAGTTCAATTCTTGGAGAAAAAGATTTTCAACCCGTGCAAAAAGTTCATCGTAGTTCGCCTTTGCTGGAAGCACGTTGGCGATAAGTAAAACCCGGCGAATATTTTCAAGATCAGATCTCACGCTTGCTTCAAGTCCCGGATAGCGGACTTTTACCGCGACAGGAGTTCCGTCAAGAAGCGTTGCTTTGTGAACTTGTCCAATACTCGCGGCATGGATAGCGGTTTCTTCAATGTCAGCAAACGGCCACTGCGCGTTGAGTGCGGTGGATATCAGCGGTTGAATTTCGCTCCACGGCCTTGCACTTGCATCGGATTGCAGCCTGGAGAGCGCGTCGCGCCACGCCTTGGGTATCACCGTATCATCGGCCAGACTCAGCATTTGTCCCATTTTCATTGCCGCGCCTTTGAGCTCGTCCAAACCGCGGGCCAGGCGAAGCGCCGCTGCACTTTCAAGGATGTCTTGAGCTGGAGTTCCGCTCAAAGTGCGTTTAATTTTTTCGCTTCCTGCGCGCACTGCAGTGCTGCCGAGAGTGCGAATAAGCGAGAAGGCGCGGCGCCGCGCGTGGTTGTCTTTGTTCAAACGATGTTCACCTGTTTCAAGCGAGTTTGAAAAGCTTTTCGAAACGCAGAGCCTTCATACCCGACTGCACAGCTGGAAGCGCATTTTGAATTGTGACTTCTTTGCGAAGAACTTCGGGCAGAAGGCGGAACGCAACAAGAGCGCCGTATCCAAGTCCACCTTCGATCTGGCATGTGCTCATGTCGAGGATAATTTTGCTTTGGATTTTTCCGTCGCAGAGCGTCGAAAGACGATTCGGCAAAGCGCTTGCGGCAGTTTCGTCCAATTGTCCGTCAAGAGTCACAACCAATCTGTCGTTGGTTTCCTGGCAAAGCACGTTCATGGCAGAACTCCGCTGAAAAAGGTGCAACTGTCATCATTCAACAGGGACTCAGAGAGAGCGTCAAGAGCTCGCGTGATGATCAATTGCAACCGCACGAAGGCCTGTGTCACCATACAGGTCGGCAGAATGTGCCGTCCGCCTTGAGGAGTGGAATCTATGCTTTTTCGCTTGCAAAGCCAGCTTCTTGCAGTCGTGTTACCTTTATCGCTTTTGCATCTAACGGGCTGTTTATCGACAGGCGTGCGCTCGTCCGGTGCGGATTTGCCTCAGGCGCCAACCGCATTTGGGGATGGACAATTGAAGGTGCAAGTTGAGCATAATTGTGGCAAGCGCTGCGAGACACTCACTGCAAAATTTGTGAATCTTGCAGACAACCCAATGGAGATTTTAGTTGGCCAAAGCAAGCTGCAGCGAGGAGCTGAGAAATTTGTTCTTAAGCGGCAAGGCAAGGACACCGGCAATTTAAAAATACCTGCCAAAGGCAGCGCTTCCGCTGATTTCGCTCCTTACTCGGCCGCCAATGGTCGACGCCTCAGTTACGTTGTTCCGAGCAGTGTTTGGTGTTCAATGAAGGTTGATTCTGCATGCAAGCAGCCGAGCGAAGGTGAGGCTTTGTGCGCAGGTTATGCTCGCTCTTATTATGACGTGTATACCGAAGCGGGTGGATGGATCATCGTTACATTTGCTTACAAAGTTGGTGACAGGCAAGAGCTTGTGCAAAGTCCTGTGCCAGAGGTTCTTGGTAAAGGGCCGGATGTGGTGCCGCGAGAAAACGACCGCGCACCTGCTTTTTTTCGCGACCCCGACTCGGTGGTTTTTTATAAGATTGAGTGCAATGACAAATGCCGCTGCGTCGATGTGAACAAAGCTCGGCGTTTTTCAGATGATAAACTTAAACCGGTTATTGAGCCGACACCTTGAAAAAAAATGTCTTGTGGTGCTGTTTTTCATTGTGCTGCGAAGTTTTTTCCTCTCGCGCAGGTCAAACTGAGAAGTAGTGGAATGACCTAGGTCGAGCATCAAAATCTTTGAGCCTGCGTTCAAAACGCAAAAGGCAGACAACTTCAGTCATCAGGTCGCTGTGCACGTTCACTACAAACTGGTGAAGCCTTTCGAATACAAATTTAATTCCTAGCCCACCACTCTTGCGTCCATCGACATCGCCCAAATCAAGAGTTGTGTCGAGATAACGAAGAATTGTATCTTTCTTGAGCCGCCCAAAGCGGTCGGAGACAGACAGTGCGAACTGCTCCCCATCAAAAGCCCATTTCACAGTCACCATGTCGGTTTGGTCGAGGGCAAAATCAGTGCGATGCGGTTGGCCTTTGTAACGATAATTCGCGTCAAAGACGGCATTGAGAATGAGCTCATCCATCATTTCGGAAATCCGTCGCGCATATTCCTGAAAGCGGTTATTTTCGATATTGCCACCTAAGTAACGAACAAAATCACCAACCCGCTGGATGGCAAGATCTTTGTCGTGATGATTTTGAATATCCTGGCGAAAGATATCGCATGAACCTTTGATATATTTTTCGAGACCAAAGATATCTGACGTCTGGAACTTACGGATAATTGTTTGTAGGTCGTGCGGCTCATACTCGTTATTGTTGGAGGCAACGAAGCACTGCACAGGAAGACAATCGCGCAATGTTGCAGGAAGCGAACCGATGGGTGAACGGATGGTGAGGATGATGAGGCAATTTGGGTAAAGTTGGCTGAATTTGTCGACCAGGTCATGATGCGTTTCATCGGTAATCAACAAACTGCGGCGATGGGAAATTTCCGATTCGCTCATCAGCTTAAATAGATCATCCATCGTGTTGCATTCGACTAGAGAAATTCCCGAAGAGCGAACGACAACGCTTAAGTCGTTTTTGCTGGTTTTGGGAAGGTCAGGAAGAAACAAAAGTGCGCGCATTTTGAGAGCCTCACCATCTCATAACGAAACAGACCACCCACGACGCTCGAGGGTGGCGGTTGATATATTGAGTGTCTCTGAGGTCTGTTACATTTTCAACGTCAAGCGTGAACGGAACCAGCAAGTTGGACGCAAACCGAACGCTTTTGAGTCAAGTTCTGTGCAGGTATATTTTGCAGCTTCTTTTTCAGCGTCCAGGCTGCCTTGTCCGCGTGGGTGGTTCTTTGCAGGAATCACCATTGGGTCGAATGGCTTGCCGCAGAGTGCTGCCTGGAAATAAGTATCCAGACGGCACTGTGCTGCTGGATGGTTGTCATTGGTGCGGGCAACTTTGTTATCGTCTGGAGTTTCGAAGCGTGGTTCGCCTGAATTGCCAAGCTTTGAAAGTAGTGTTGCAAGCGACAAACCAGCGGCGGTTGTGCGGTAGCAGAGGTCGCGGTCGTCTTGAACAGAATAAGCTTCATCACATTTTGATTTTTCGAATTGACCCACTTGGGTTCTGAAGCTTGCGTTAACTTCTTTTTGCTTGCCCCAAACCCGCCGCGCGCACGCGTGCGTTGCAAAGTAGTCTGCTTGGCCTTCGTTCGCGGCCCAGCTGCTGCCTTTAAACGCAAAGCCAGCAAAGTGGTGGCCAAGTTCGTGACAAACGACCATGGCAAAGCCATCGGGCGTGACTTCAGGACGACGTGCAAGACCGCCGTACATATTGATAACCCAACTTGAACCCATCTGTTGCGCAGATGCGTTGACTGTTGAGTTGTCCCACATTGCGTTGACCTTAATCTTCGCGCCTTGGTTTGCAGCTGGTTCGTTATAGAAACTAATAACTCCGTTGATGATCTCCTTGAATTCCTTTTGCGTCATGTTGGCGATCATTTCGAGGTTGTCTTCTTTGTCGAGATCATTCGGAGGCAAGATCGACGCTTGTGCGGAAAGCGAGCAGACAGAAAGCGCTGCAAAGGCAAGACGGGTCGAACGTACCATGTGGAATCCTCCGAACATGAATGAGTTGCAATTGGCCCATCAACCAAAATGCTCCCCCCTGTCTGGAAGGTAAATGTGTGCCAGTCGGCATTTTGACTCTGCGTCAGAGTTGTCTATTCTTTCGACAAGTCATTGTTTTCATGCATTCAAAATGGGCGATTTTACGTTGTGCTTGAAAATTAGACAACGATTCCGGCTGGAATTCTTGGCTCGCAAATTGCTCCTCGGGTCGGTGAGTTCGCGCTCTGTGGGTGTATAGAGGAGAATCCCATGAAAGCCATTCTTGGACACGTCCGATTTGCGTTCACGGCCTTGGTTGCAATTGCAACGTTCGTTCCTCAGTTGGCCTCGGCACGAGGAGAGCGAGTGATGGGGGCTGCAACAGAAGGGGCCGCGCTGCGCGTCAAGTATTTGGAAAAAATGGAGAAGCTGGATCTCGAGAGAAAACAGTGCCGCAAAGACATTGAATCTATTGTGCAACCCCAGTTGGCACTTATGGATGAACTCGGGCTTGCCGGTGACGGCCCTGCTCGCGCTTTGAAAGATGAAGGATTGATGCATACCCAGACACAAAAGGTTGCTCAACTGCAAGCCGAGCTCATGCGGCTTGGTAAGCTGTTGAATCAGTCGAAGGGTGCAGAAAACTCAGAAACTCTGCGACGTCTGCAGGCCTTTGAACAACGGATGAGTGAATACAGTGTTGCTCAGCGCGGCATGGAAAGCCATGCGACTGCAGTATTGGCCCGTTCGGAAAAGGCGGTGAACAATTTTGTTCCATTTGCCAAGGCCGTTTTGAAAATCAAACGCAGCGAAGCATGCCAGGGCCTCTTTACAGATTTGCGCAGCAATCTCCCGCTCGGCATGGAACAAGCTCTGCTGAAGAATCGCTCGCGGGTGAAGCAACAGATCGCCGCAGTTAAAAGCTCTCAGCAAACTTTTGCAATCGCTGCATCTCGCTTCATGGAGCGTTTTAAGTCGATGCGCCAAGTCGCGGGCGACGTGGACAGCGATTCTTCACTTTGACAGTTTTTGCTTGCGATTGATTTTGCTGGATCCAACAGCGCCGGCTGCAGGCAATGGAAATATTGCCAGTGTTTGTAGCTGGTCATTGACATAGCTCACCTTGAGCTCACCTGCACTATTCATCGTTAAATAAGCAAATCCCAAGGTTGATTTTGAGAACTCGGATTGTTTGGTATCAAGAACAACTCGATGAGAAGATGCAGCACCACTGACAACCAAGGGAACTCCGCAATCAGTTTTCAGATGTTGAAGGTCGTGGTCGTGACCTGAGACGTACACACTGGCGCGTCCGCACAGCAGCGGAGAGATATATTTGCGCATAAAAGGTGTATCGCCGTGAATGCCGCCCGAGTGAATTGGGAAGTGACCAAAAACGACCTTATATTTCGCTTTAGATTCATTTAATGTGGCTACCATCCATTCTTCTTGCTGAACTTCGTCTTCGAGCGCAACGGTATCGAGCGCAACAAACTGCACGCCTTTTTCTTCAAACGCATAATAGCGCGCAGGCATTTTCCAGAATTTTGATTTTTGAGTGTAGTCAACTTGCGCTTGTATGTTTCCCTTCACACCCAGGTAGCCATAGTCATGATTTCCGAGCACCGCATAAAACGGAATTGCAAGCGGGCTGTAGGGTTCTTCGAAGGCGCTTTTAAATTGCGGATCATCAGCGCCGCGCACACCATTGGGATAAAAATTATCCCCAAGAATCAAACCAAAATCACAGCGGGTGGTTTGGCAGAAGCGTTTCATTGCATTGGCGACATGTTTTTGCCCTTCATCTCCATCTCCTTGGTCACCAAAAAGAAGGACTCCCAATTCTGGAGAGCTTGCAACCGGAGTTGGTTTGTCAGAACCTGCTGCGTGCTGCGGATGCGTGCTGAGCGTAGTAATGAGACTGACGGCGATATAAAAAATCTTTTTCATGTGCATGCTCTTAAAAAAGATTTACGCGAGGAATATCGCGTAAAAGGGGAGCTTGAGCATCCTTAGGCGAGAGCTGTGGCTGGGCAATGTCAACTGGCCACTGAATGCCGACATCGGGATCGTTCCAGCGCAGGCTGCCTTCGCACTCAGGATGGTAAAGGTTGCTGCATTTATATGAGAAAAGAGCTGCCTCGCTTGTGACAACGAAGCCATGCGCAAAACCTGGCGGAACGTAAAACTGTATTTTGCTGTCGGAATCCAAAAACAGGCCATACCATTGACCAAACGTGGGAGACTGGGTTCGAAGGTCAACCGCAACATCCCAAACCTGGCCTTGAATGACGCTCACGAGTTTTCCTTGGGTGTAGGGTTTTTGAAAGTGCAGTCCGCGCAGGACACTCTTTTGCGAGAATGAAAGGTTGTCCTGGACAAAAGTTTCTTTCAAGCCTGCCTCGGCGTAGCGGCTGTGGTTGTAGGTTTCAAGAAAGAATCCTCGACTGTCGCCAAAGACCTTGGGTTCAAAAATCAGCAACCCTTCAACCGGCGTGGTGCGCACCTTCATGCAAAGCTCCGTTGTTTGTTTCTAACCGCCTCTTTAACCCAAGATGAGGACAAGCACCACCGTGCCCAGCAGCAACGGGTAACCTGCGAGGCGCACCCCAACCCAAGTCCAGTTGCTTTTCTTGAGAGCGGCCCAAGCCACCCAGGCCGCATGAATGAGAAACGGATAAATGAGCACGTGTGAGAGCGTTGCAAACTTGGCAAGCATCAGAGGACTTGTCAGAATTCCTTTCTGCTCCGACGGCACCATGTTGTCCATAAGCGGCGCCCAACGAACGAGAAGCGGCTGTCCAGCGATTTGAAAGCCTGCAAGCAAAAGAGCACTGAGAACGTTGACCACCACCGGTTGGAATTTGAAGTAGATGCTTTTCTTCAGGCGCAGTGAAACAAAACCCAGGACGATAAAGAACACCGGTTCGATCAGGCCAATGGGATCAAATTGACCCATCATCCACCAATTGGCAGCGAACATCGCGGCGGAAAGAACGATGGCAAGTATGACTCCGGTTTTCAGACCAGCCATGGCGTCTGCAATTGCAAATGCCAGGAGCGGAACAATGGTCATCAGAAGAAAGGTGAGCGACATGTGGAATTCATCCCTTGCAGCAAAGCTTCATCTATGAACGGAAAATAGACGCCTTTGACTTGATCATTCTGAAAACGTACCAGACATTGAAGCCAAAGACCCGCAGCGTTTGCAACTTTGTAATGCATAATTAATGAGCAGTATAATGAACACACAGGCACCAGAACAAAGTAAGCCAAGTAACTTCATTCGCCAGATTATTGATGAAGATAGAGCGAGCGGCAAAAACCAAGGTCGGGTCGTGACTCGCTTTCCGCCCGAGCCCAATGGCTATCTTCATCTTGGTCATGCCAAATCGATCTGCCTGAACTTCGGACTTGCCCGCGACTATGCCGGTATTTGCCATTTGCGCATGGACGACACCAATCCGACAAAAGAAGAACAGGAGTATGTCGACTCGATTATGAACGACGTGCGCTGGCTCGGCTTTGAATGGAAAGATAAATTTTTCCATGCCTCGGACTACTTTCTTCAGCTGCACGATTTTGCTGTTGAGCTCATCAAGTTGGGAAAAGCATACGTGTGTGAGCTGACGGCAGAGCAGATGCGGGACTACCGCGGAACTCTGACTCAGCCCGGCAAGGAAAGCCCGTACCGCAGCCGGAGCATTGAAGAGAATCTCAAGCTCTTCGCTGGCATGAGAAACGGAGAGTTTCCCGATAACGGCAAAACCCTCCGTTTGAAGATCGACATGAATTCTTCAAACATCAACTTGCGTGATCCGGTTATTTATCGAATCCGTCGAGCGCATCACCAGCGGACGGGCGATACATGGTGTATTTACCCAATGTACGACTACGCGCATTGTCTTTCAGATATGCTCGAAGGCATCACGCATTCCATCTGTACTCTTGAGTTTGAGGATCACCGCCCGCTTTACGATTGGATACTCGATACCCTTAAAACTCCGTGTCACCCGCAGCAAATTGAATTTGCCCGGCTCAATCTTGAGTTCACCATGATGAGCAAGCGCCGCTTGCTTGAACTGGTGGAAGGGAAACATGTTGAGGGTTGGGACGATCCGCGGATGCCAACAATCTCTGGGATTCGCAGACGCGGTATTACACCCGAGGCCATTCGCAATTTTGCCGAGCGCGTGGGTGTAACCAAAAAGAACACCACTATTGAAATTGAGTTGTTTGAATCAACGGTGCGTGAAGATCTTGATGAAAACTGTGCCCGCGCAATGGCGGTGATCAAGCCGCTGAAAGTTGTTCTTACCAATGTTCCAGAAAATCACGAAGAGTGGATAGACTGTGCGTGGCATCCGAAAAAACCCGAAATGGGTTCGCGCAAAGTTGGCTTTACCCGCGAAGTTTACATTGAACAAGATGACTTCATGGAAGTTCCGCCGAAAGGCTTTCACCGTTTGGTTCCTGGTGGAGAAGTTCGCTTACGCCATGTGGGAATTATCAAATGTGAGGAAGTGATCAAGAATTCCGCCGGACAGATCACGACTCTGCACTGTTCTCTTGATCCTGAAACGCGAACCGGGATGTCTGGCTCAAATCGCAAAGTCAAGGGAACGATTCACTGGGTGAGTGCAAAGCATTCACTTGCTGCAGTTGCGCGTCTGTACGACCGGCTTTTCACAGTGCCGAATCCAGCTGACATTGATGACTGGAAAGCGACTCTCAACCCGAAGAGCCTTGAGTTGGTTGACACGTGCTTCGTTGAATCGAGCTTAAAGGGTGTTCCGACTCTCAGCCGCTATCAATTCGAACGGGTTGGTTATTTTTGTCTCGATGCGTCGTCGCAGAGCGCCGGTCAGCCTGTGTTCAATCGAGTCATTACCCTGCGTGATACGTGGGCCAAAGCCCAGGGCACTGGCGCTCCATGAGCAGTGTGACTCGTGCAAAATTCCGGACTCTGGTTTTTCTTTCACTGCTGCTTAGCTTGAAGATGCAGGTCTCTGCGCAAGCGGGGCAGGAGTGGAAACAAACTTTAAGTGATGAAGGAATTGTTGTCTTTAAACGTTTGCGTGGTGAAAGCCCTTATGAAGAAGTGCGCGCACAGGCACTCATGAACGGGCGTGTTGAAGATTTTGTTCCTTACTTCAGCGACCCTGTCAATTACAAGAAATGGGTCTACGGTAGTATCGAGACCAAGCAAGTGACTCGGCTCAAAGATTTTGATTTTGTTTTTTACGGCACATTCAAAATTCCTTGGCCCTTTGAAAATCGTGAGCTGTTCAGTCGTGTCGAGCTCAATCGCGACGCAAAATCAAATGAACTCACTGCGAAGCTTTCCGATTCAAGCTCTCAGTTGCCTGTCTCCGACGGTCTCGTTCGTGTTAGCAAGTTTGAAAGCCTGTGGACGGTTAAACCCGTCGATGACAAGCAAGTGAATTTAACTATTGAAATGTATGTTGAACCGGGCGGAAAACTTCCACCATTTATTGTGAATCTCGTGCTCTCACGCATTCAATTGTGGTCGATCAAAAATCTCCGCAAACAGATTGCACAGAACTAGCTCGCCAGCGGCAGATTTTCCCTGCCACTCGCAAGTGGGCCATCCCAGCGGAACATATAGAGAGTCACATCATCATCTAAAGGTTGCTCTTGTGCTGCGCTGCTGATGAGCTTTCCAAGTTCATCGACACAATCTTTAGGTTCATTTGAGTTCTGCAGGGTTTTGCGCAGTCCGCGCGAACTAATCAGGGGCCCCAAGGCTGTCGAATTTTCCAACAAACCATCTGTGTACAGAAAAACGGTGTCACCTGGAGCAAGTGTTTGACTTGCGAAGCCAAAGCTCGCGGTTTCAGAAAACCCGAGCAGAGAGCCGCTACAAGGCAAAGTGCGGACCCGTTTTTCAGTGCGATTTGTGATATACGGCGGTGTGTGACCTGCACTCACAATACCAAGCTCGCCGCTGTTCAGGTCAAGACATGCAAAACACATTGTCATAAAGCGGTTGCTTTTTGTTCCGGCAGAAAAAACAGCAAAGTTTGCTATCTCTGCAAGCTCACGCAAACTCTGTTCGACTGAGTATTTTGATTCATGGACGCGGACAAAATCTTTTTTCAGATGCGACTGAATTGCCCCACTCACCACGGCAGTGAGCAGTGCAGAGGGAAGACCATGACCTGTCACGTCTCCGACAAATGCAAAGAGACGAGCATTTGCTGAATCAAAATGATGATGGAACCAGTCGCCTCCGGTTTGAGATGCCGATTCATAGAAATATGAAATGCAGGTCGATGGCACGTCGATCGGGCTTGGAAGCAATGCATCTTGCACTGCTCGAGCTGCGCTAAGTTCAGCGTCAATACGCGCTTTTTCTTCTTTGGATGCGGCAAGAATAAAATTCTGATAAGCAATCGCTGCTTGCGCAGCTAATGGACTCACCACGCGCTGCGATCGGGCATCGAAATAATCGCTCACCTCGACATTCGCCAAGTAACAATAGCCGTATATTTTTTCTTTGAAGGGCAAAGGCACCACCATGGCTGAGCCATCGCATGCCGGATGCGGAGTGCGCCAGGCAGAAGGACGAATGCGAGGCTCTCGCTTCCCTTCTTGCGAACATTTTTCGAGAAACCATTTATCGACACCCAAAGCAGGAGCAAGGTTGATCTTGAGCTCTTCTAAGTTTGCTCCGCGTGCACGCACTGGCCTGACTTCATTTCCTTCATTCAAAAACAGCACTCCGAATTCAACCCCGGTGCACTTGCACATGGAATCAAGAACTGAATCCAAAAGAGGGTCTTTCTCGTTCAGAGCACTGAGGTTGAGAAAAACTTGTAAAAGTGATTCGAGTTCAATCCTCTGGCGCATCACTTCCGTTTTTGTGCTGCGGCTGGTGTTTGAGCCGGTTCGATGAATTCTGTCCTGCTTTGCTTCTGAGATCATCTGTGAGCGGAGTATTCCGCGGTCGCATTTTTCAACAAAAAATGTGTATTGACGCTCGAGGAAATATTCACGGCACATGCGGAAAAGGACCTGCGAAAATTCTGGGTCTTCTTCAAGAATGAGCCCTGCAAGAGTCATGCGTAACTCAAATACAACTGCGGGAAGACGGAGTTGCTGCGCCTTGTGAACGCCGCGTTGGGCAATCCATCGACCTATTGTCAACGCTCCTGAGCGGTAGAGTAGCTCGCCGCTGACAAAAAGAGTTTTTGGGAGCAAAAGTCGGGCGGCAAAGAGTTGATTCACCCATGCCAATGCGAGCGGTAGCAATGCTGCAAATGGTCTGCCCAGTCGGACATAACAACTGGCCAGCAGCACTGGGCCGAAAATGCAATAGGACACCCGGTGGACGTGGCTGATAATAATTCTAAACGCTTCTTTCAGATACGGCAGAGCCGACTGCGGATCGTCGCGCAGCAAGTTGATTTCGCCAAGCGAGATATTTGCGTAGCAGGAGTCAATGGTATCAAATTTATCGCTACTGATGGCGCGGGCAGCATCGGCGACGATTTTTTCATAGCGAGCAAGTTCATCATTGTTTTTCGTGAGAAGGTGATGGCGTAAGACGGCATCGAGAATCGTTGGAGTCTGTTTGATTCTAAAAATTAGATTTGTGTAGCGAGAAAGGAGTGCATAAGATTCGCCATTGCCGAGTCCATATTCATCCATATGAATAAGACCCTGCATGGTTAGAACGCGCCAAAAAGACTCCCCTGCAGTTTCGACGAGATCCAGTGCTTGTACGTGTTTTGAGTGGGCTTCGCGCAATCGTGCCCGCGGGAATTCATTGAGATATCCCCAAGTGAAAAGCAAAAATGCACGTAGGATTGGGTTGGGGTGTTGCTCAAAATACTGCAAAGAGTTCTTATAGATTGCGTTAGAGATTTTCGCGAAGCCAAAAACCCCTGAAGCGACAGCCCAATAAGCGAGGAGAATTGCTCGATATTCATTTGGTTCTTGTCTAAGAATGCGCCAAGTGTAGCGCATTTGGTTGCTAATAGCGCAGATGGGGCGAGCAAAAAACAATGCGACCTGTATATTAGTTAAAAGCTTGTAAAACATCTCCTCTTTGCGCGAGGAAAACTTTTTATTGGATCGACCAATCAAAGGCCAAAGAAGTACGCCAAGAGTGAATGGGACAAGATAAGCAAGTATAACAAAAATGGATTTTATTTCGTTGGTGTCGATTGTCCAGTTGTGAAGGCGCATTCCGCTTGTGCCGGCCGAAATACTATCGCCGTATCGGAAGAGGGTTAAATTACATTCACAGAGCTTGCCATAGATTTCTGTTCTGTGAAGATCATCTTTACTGAACTCAAGAATTGTTGTGTAAAGATCAACAGCCCCAACCGGATCTTCGTTCAGAACCCGTGCATCTCCTAAAAGCTCGGTCACCTGAATAAACTCGAGTGTTGTTTCATGTGATACATTGAAATTGAGCGGCAGGAGTTGATGCGCAGCTTGTGCGTATTCAAGAGCTTTTTGGTAGGCAAAGACTTTCAGAGCAAGGCGTCCAGCGTTGAAGAAAATGCGTCTTGCCCAGGCCGGATCTCTTTGCGGACGACCGTTTTTCAGGTGATACGCCAATTCAAAGGGTTCGGTCACAACCCGTCTGCCTGTATCTTTGCTTTCCTCTTCTTTCATCCTTCTGTCGAGCCAAACTGCGTAACCATGGTGGCAATCGGTGCGCAATTCATGCCCGGCCATTTGGTAGGCAGCCTCGCGGACTTTGTCGTGAACAAATGTCAGTGTCTCGCGGCCGAAGTAAATAAGATGTTGCTCTGAAAGTTCACTCAAGCTGCGCAACAGCGGAGTGTTGATGTTTTTCTCGCGCAGCAAGAAGTCAATGGCACCGAGATGAACCTCGTTTCCAACCACGCTTGCAACCAGCAACAACTGTCGGGTTTCTGTGCTCAGCTCTGCGATTCGGTCGGAGACAAGTGAAGCGATTCCGTGCGAGAGCGATGCACTTTGCGCTTTAGCCGAGTCGAAGATCCAGGTTTCGCCCTCTTCATCATCCGGGCGAAAAATTTCGTGAGTCAAACAGAAATTGAGATATTCGCGGATATAGAACGGGTTGCCTTGGGTTAGGAGAAAAGTCATGCGCTCGAGACGGGTGATCTGTGGGCCATGCTCGTCGAGCAAATGTTCGACCAAGATATTCGATTCATCTTCACTCAGTGGCCCGAGTTGAACATGGGCCTGTGGGCCTTCGTGTTGGAGAATTCGATTGAAAAGCGGATGTTCTTGAGAAACCTCGTTGCTGCGGTAAGAGCCGAGCAACAAAAGCTTGCCAAGCACTCCCTTACGTGCGCGTGCAGAAATCAGCTCGATGACCGACAGGCTTTCCGGATCTGCCCATTGCAAGTCATCAAGAACGAGGATCAGCGCTTTGTCTCGCGATCCAAACTGCACCAAAAGTTCAACTAAACTTTCAATAAAAGTTTTAGACTCATCTTCAAATTCTTCTTTTGAATATTCGTTGGTGAATGTGAAGATATCGCGTAAAGAGCTCAATCGTTGCGTGAGTAGCCGCAAACGTGCACCAAGGATTTGCCCCACCGAACGAGCCCAAGCCTTAAGTTCATGTTCAGGCTCCAAACTCATTTCGCGCATGTATCCGTGGATGATCGAGAGAATTCCCGACAGTGGAACATTGCGCTCGAATTCGGAGAATTTTCCGATCAACGTCCGCACACCGTTGCCAGACGCTTCAACACCAACTTCGTAACAAAGGCGTGATTTTCCGGCGCCCGAGGGTGCACCAACAAAGGCACAACCGCCGCGCCCGTTGAGTGCATCACCGAGCTGATCCATTAATTTTTGCAGCTCTGCCTGACGTCCTACAAAGGGTGTCTTGTTATTGAGTTCACGAAAGCGGTCGCGTTTGCCGAGCGCAAAGAACGAAATACGCTTTTTCGTATTCAATTGCTCGAGACATTCTTCCAAGTCATAAGCAAGGCCGCGTGCTGTTGAGTAGCGGTCATCAGGATTTTTTCTCAACAGTTTTTGGACAATGTCGCTCAGAGGCTCGGGAAAATTTTCAATCACATCACTCAACGGGGTCGGAACTCCATTGAGAATTTTCTCAAGCAAAGCCTTTGGGGTTGCTTCTTGAAACGGAGGTTGCCCGCTTGCGATTTCGTAGAAAGTTGCACCCAATGAATAAAGGTCGGCCTGTTCTTCTCGTTTTGCTTTAATAAAGCCTGTGCGTTCTGGAGCAAGGTACGGGAGTGTGGCCATCGCTTGGGCTTGTCGAGTGAGAAAGTCGCTGGCGTTGATCAACGCAGCTTGCCCGAAATCGAGAAAGACCGCCTCGTTCATTGCGAAATCGCGAAAGCCAATGTTGCCTGGTTTGATGTCGCCGTGGCAAAGCCCTGCCGAATGAACAGCGTCGAGTCCGGCCGCCAAGCGATGCGCAAGCTTCAGCCAAGAGATGGGTTTGCGGTACTCATGCGGGTCGCGGCGGAGCGCTTCGTGGAGGGAGCCTCCCGGCAGATATTCCTGCACGAGGATGGTCATTTCCCCTTCCATCAGCAATTCAAACGCCTGAACAACGCTTGCATGCTTAATTTTAGCGAGTGCTTCAGCCTCACGATGAATTCTCGCGTGCAGTTCAACCAGCGGGGTTTCAGAAGAGGGATTGTCGAAGTAGATCTTCAAAGCAACCTGGGTTGAGGTTCGGGAGTCTTTGTTTTCCTGCGCCAAATAGACTTCTCCACTGCCGCCGACTCCAAGCAGTGAAACTATTTCGAATCGGCTGTTACAGATCTTCTGACCGACCCTCAGGCGTTGCATGCCATCCCTCCGCGTTGCGGGTGGAATCGGATCTTTGCAGCCGTTCGAGTCGGCTAAGTTTGCCGCGTTGGTTTTGCTTGAAGTGGCGTTGCGAATGCTTCATTTTCTGCGGTTTTTCCTGATTTTTCTTTGCTTTTCGAAAGATCCGCAGGCTTGACTTGCCTGCCTTGGATGAGGCAAGTCGTAAATTAGAACTTATTGTTTGATGACTAGTATCACGGGAGACCGTTATGAAATTGCGATTGCTTGCGTCTGTATCTGCATCTGTTTTGGGTCTGTTTGTTGCTGAAGGCGCGTTTGCCTCGACGAAGAAGAATACCGGCAGCTCGACCCGGCCCGCTCCTTTGGTCGCTATGAGCGGCACTGGAAGTCTTGCAAGCAGTTCTGGTGAGCGTGGAGCTTATGTTGGGATCGGTTTATTCCCATTCACCATGAGCAGTGCAACCGTTAAAGTTGGAAACACCTCGGTCGACACTCCATCTTCAGAATTCAAGACGGTGTCCAAGCAACTCGATTTTTATGGCAACTTTGGCAATTGGGTTCTTCGCCCAACCCTTGATCTGGGGCTGAGTGTTGCAGGCAACCAGGTTTCTGAAAACACATCCTACCTTGGCATCGGTTATATGTTCGCATCAAACCTCGAACTCGGTGCGGCGCTTAGCTATGCACGCAGTTCAGTTGAGGGCGCCGACAAAAGCAAGGCAACCAGCAGTAAACTGTTGCTTGGCCCACAAGCCGTTTATTATACCGAGCTTGCCGGCTATCAGGCTGAAGTTGAAGGTCGCTTGTTCCTCGTCACCGCATCAGCGGATCAATCCAAAGACAACACAACAACAACAACCGTCGATGCTTCAGGTTTTGGCTTTGAAGTGCAGGGCAATGTTGTGCGCGAACTGACAAGCAGTCTTGAGTATGTTGGAGCAGTCAAGGTTGGTTATTCGTCGTTGACCGATAAAGCCGATAAGAACAACGAACGCACCGATAAATCCTTTGACTTCACCATCATTCCTGCGGGTCTGCGCTACAAGTTCTGAGCCGCAAAGCCAGAACGAGCCAACCTGAAATCAACATGAGTCCCCCGAGTGGTGCAACCGCACCCAGGGGGCTCAGTTGTATCAGCACGAGTCCATAAAGCGCGCCTGTGAAAATCAAAGAACCGACAAAGAATAAATACAGCGCTAGGTTGGGAATCTTCACCCATTGAGTGCGCGGCGTCGTTGGCATTTCCGTTGTCACGGGCTGCACTTTTTCCGTTTTAAGCGCAGAGCTTCTTGCAATCAGAGTGAGAACAGTGCCAACAGCAGCATGAACCAACAAATAAAGAGTTGCAGTTTTCCAAGTTTCAATTTGCTGCGGGGAACGAAGGTCTTTGAGTGCATGGGCACCAAAGGCCCCAAGTGCAACTCCACATCCACCAAGCAGCGCAAATGCTCGACTGAGCCAGCTCGGACAGGTCTCTGTCATGATCGCCTCCTAACCAGTTAATATTCAGAAATTCCAAGTGGTTTCTTTCGCGCACATTCCTTCTTGCTGCAAGCGGCTGTCCGTGTTTTGATAAGGTGATTTCGGAAAAGAGGGCGATGATGTCTGATTTATCGACACGTGTGTTTTATCTTTTGAAAGACAAATCCTTGCGCCAGCAAATTGTGCGATTTGTCGTGACTGGATTCTCGGGCTTATTTACCGATGTTTCGGTGTACCGCATGCTTGTCAAATTCGGAGCGCATGTCACCCCGGCCAAGGCTTTGGGATGCACAGCGGGAACTGTTCTTGTGTTCTTTATCAACCGAGCCTGGACTTTTGCAAACAAGCAAACCTCGTTCGCGCAGGTTTTGCGCTTTGTTTTGCTTTACGGGAGTAGTATTGTGCTCAACACCGCGCTGAATACATTGGGTTTGAAAATCGTTCCTCAACCTTGGCAATTGGCCTTTGTGTTTGCCACTGGCGTCACAACTGTGGTGAATTTTTTGGGTTCGAAGTTTTTTGTCTTCAACGCACCCGCGAATGCCGATGTTGCCGTTCCTGCGCTGGACATTCCTGAACTCAATCAAGATTTCGCCGATAGCTCACGAGATACAGTGGCCGTGCCTTAATTTCGTCATAAATGCGCGCCACGTATTCTCCGAGAATACCAATCCCCATTAAAATAGCGCCACCCACCAAACACAAAACAGTCATGATTGATGCCCAACCACTGTTGTAGGGTATCCCTAAGTCACGCAAATAATAATGAATAAGACCCACAACCACTGCGTACAAACCAACTGCAAATCCAAGAAAAGCGGTAATCACCCCAAGCATCAGGCTGATCCGCAATGGCAGCGGGCTGAAACTGAGTGCTGCAGTCCAGGCAAAGGCAAGCATTTTGCGCAGCGGATATTTTGTCTCACCGGCAGCTCTTGGATCACGGCTGTAAAGCACAGGTGTTTGCGCGAATCCAACCCACGCCACCATTCCGCGCAGGAATCGGTGGGTTTCTCGCATTTCACGCAGGGCTTGCAGGCATTCCCGCGAAACAAGCCGGAAATCGCCGGCATCCACTGGCAAATCAGGATGAACCAGTTTGCGCATCAGGCGGTAGAAAGCCCAGGCTGTAAATTTTTTGAATGTGGTTTCGCCCGCGCGCTCTTCGCGCTGACCATAAACGACATCATAGCCTTCGCAGTAACGCGCAAGCATTTCGTGTATCACGTGGGGAGGGTCTTGAAGGTCGGCATCCATAATCACCACAGCATCGCCCTTGGCAACATCAAGCCCAGCTGTGACAGCTGTTTGGTGGCCAAAGTTGCGCGCAAAACCAAGCAAACGTAAGCGTTGGTCTTGCTTGGCCCAAGCATCCAGTAACAACAAAGTGCGGTCGCGGCTGCCATCATTCACCAGAACAAGCTCAACAGGGCAGGGAAGTGTCGAAATGAATTTCTCCAATTCAACTCGCAAAAGTGGAATAACCTCTTCTTCGTTGTAGCAAGGGATAACAATCGAAAGAAGGTTTGGCTTATTGCGTTGCTGAAGAATATGAGTGGTCTGCGACACGGATAAAAAACTCCAGAGACAAACTTAAGAATTGAAACTCGCTTCAAAAAGCAGATAATGGTCGCTGTTCATATTTAACGATGCATAAGTTTTCTGCGCGACGCTATTTGCTGTTTCGACATAGAGGCGAAGCCCGCACGCGCCTTGCGAATGTGCGCGTGCTTGGACAACCTTATAAAGCCAACGAAAAATTCCTTTGCGGCGCTCGTGTTTTTCAATGTAAACACTGTGCAGCCAGTGGAAATCTGCGTTTCGCCAATCGCTCCATTCCTTCTGCACAAGCAGGCAACCCACACTTTGCATTGTGTTGTTTGGCAAACTCCGCTCGGCAATAAAATATTCGCCTCTGTTTGGATTCAAAAAAACCGCACTCACTCCCGCCATCACCCGTTCAGCGGCAAGTTCCAGTCCTTCCGACTCCATCGCCATTTTTATCTGTGATTGAGCAATAAAAGCAGCATCCGAAGCACGCGCGCGCCGAACAATAATTCCTTCGGGACGATTTGATGCATAGCGCGCAAAGCGGAATTTGAGTGAATTTTCTTCGCCGCAGGTTTCCTCGACAAGAGAGAACATATTTTCGAAGTGAGGAAAATATGCGTCGCCCTCGAAGGGTTGTTCAATGTGAGTGAGTTCAAGGGTGTCGGCAAGCGGCAACGCTTGAGAATAGATGTCTGCGCCACCTATGATAAAAACTTGCCCGTTGGTTGCGAGAGTTTCGCCGGAACGAGCGAGTTGCTTGAGTGCAGCATGAAGATCTCCACACCAAAAGACTTGCTCAGGATAATTTTTATCAGCCGTGAGTTCTTCTGATGAGTCATTGCGCGACACGCAGATGTGCCGTCGGCCTGGGAGAGGCCGTCCAAGGCTCTCAAAAGTTTTCCGGCCCATCACAATGGTGTGACCTGTGGTGAGAGCTTTAAAGCGTTTGAGATCGGCTGAAAGCTTCCATGGCAACGTGTTGTTGATGCCAATCACACGGTTCTGTGCAAGCGCTGCAATCAGGGTGATCTTCATACGGCCACAGGTGCCTTGATAGCAGGGTGTGGGTCGTATCCTTCGAGTGAAATATCTTCGTAAGTAAAGGCAAAAAGATCTTTCACCGCGGGATTAAGTTTGAGAGTTGGTAATGTTCTGAAATCTCGCGTGAGTTGCAACCGCGCCTGTTCGATGTGATTTGTGTAAAGGTGAGCATCGCCAAGCGTATGAACAAAATCACCCACCTTGAGATTGCACACCTGAGCAATCATGTGCGTGAGCAGAGCATAGGATGCAATGTTAAAAGGCACTCCCAAGAAAACATCCGCTGAACGTTGGTAAAGCTGACAAGACAGCGCACCGCCTGCGACATAGAACTGGAACAGTGAATGACAGGGCGGTAAAGCCATCCGCGGCACATCGACTGGGTTCCACGCAGATACAATCAATCGGCGCGAATCGGGGTTGGTTTTGAGCTGCTTAAGAAGATCGGCGATTTGGTCGACACCCGGGAGATCTTGATTCAGCGTGCTGCCAGACCAGGTATCACCTGATTTCCGAGCACCAAAATTGCGCCACTGGTGGCCATAGACCGGACCCAAATTCCCGTCTGCATCTGCCCATTCATCCCAGATCGAGACACCGTTGTCTTTTAAATATTTGATGTTGGTATCACCTTTGAGGAACCAAAGGAGTTCATGGACAATCGATTTGAAGTGGACTTTTTTGGTTGTCAGCAAAGGAAAACCAGCATTCAAAGGGAAGCGCATCTGGTAACCGAAAACGCTTAAAGTTCCCGTGCCGGTGCGATCGTCTTTGCGATGGCCAAATTCCAAAAGATGACTCAGGAGGTCGTGATAGGTCTTCATCTGCACTCCTTTGCTGATTTTCCCCAAGGACATAAACCATTGGCTCGAATTTGACGAGCGGCGACTGTGTGGAGCAAAGAGCTCACCAATTGTAGCCCAATCCAACCCACCCGAAGAGGAAGACCGCACTGCTTTTTTGCCCGTTTTCGTGGCTTGTCCAATGGCCAATTTCGCCGCGGACATGCGTTGTCCACGGATGAAGGGACGCTGAGTGAAGACTCACTCCCAACGGAAAACTTCCCAACACCTGCGCATTTTCAGAGTTTTGCGCAAGCCAGCTGACACGCGGGCCGTCGTCCATACACATCAACCACAGGTCATCAAAGTTGTAGCAACCTGAAAAGCCAAAGCGCACGTGTGTCGCCGTCACTTTGCCGCCCGAGCGCAAATGGGCGAGCGGTTGGGAGTCTGAGGGGGTCAGGGATGTCCAGAGGGCATCAGCAAGCATTCGGAGAACGAAGTGGCCGGCACGCGCCTGGGTGAAGCTGCGTGTGTAGAGGAAACCAGCCAGCGGAAGAGTGTTGGCCGCGACCGCATTTCCGCTTGTTTTGCTGAATCCACCTACCAAACTCACGTCGCGTTCAAAGTGGGAGGTTGTCTTGATATCAGGCGTTGCCTGCTGCCCCAACGATTCTGCAGGAGTTTGTTCTGATTGCTGGCTTGCAGGGTGCGCTGATGGCTTGGGAGCAAAAAGAACGAGCAAAACTAGGATTAGGCTTTGAAGCTTCATCTTGGGTATTTCCAAATAAAAACGACCTCGTCGCCTCGTAGCCTAGTCGCCTCATGCACTGGTGGTCAAGGTTGGCCTCAGGGGTATGCGCGATTGTATCAATCAGCGCAAGCGTTCCGTGACGCCTTGTGGGCAAGTGCCTTTGTCTGCTTTGCCAGTGTTCACACAGGCAGCAAAAGTCTTCATCGTTGTTTGCCAATTCTGATTGATGACATAATTTTTGCCAACATACGAAAATGGCGACTGTGAACCCATCTGTGGGGCAATCTTGCTTATGTCAAAGCCGGTGAGGGCTGTGTACTCTTTTTCAAACGCATCAAAGAACGAAATTCCCCATATGTTTTGATATTGCTCGGGGCGAACCCATGAGGGTGGCACATTGCCGTGCAAGAGGCCTACGGCAATTTGCAGATTGCCGTTGTGTAAGTTGCCTTGTTCGAAAAGCCGTTGGGCCACAACCTGTGCTCCAAACAGATCGGTTTGTTCCTTGAGAACATACACATCGCCAAGGTCGCGGAGAATGATGCGGCCGGTTGGTTTTTTATTCTTATCGAGTTCGATGAGGAAGTTTTGTGAGTGAGGCGAGTCAAACGAAAGACCCCAAACGCCAGCGAACTCTGCAAGTGCGCGTCCAAGTGGTTTTGCGTAGTTGTTGTTCCAGAATTCAACAGGATTGTTGGTGCCTGCAAGCTCCTTGCCCACTTGTTCGTGGAGAGCACTGAATCCGGGTAAGTAATATTTATCGCAGGTTGCAACTTCACCCAAAAGGCGAATGACGTTCGACTGGTCAACGTCAGCAATTCCAAAAGCCATCGGCTCTTGCAGAATGACTGCGGTTTTGAGTTTTAGATTTTTTTCGATACGAGCAACGAAATCACTGACCGCGCGAATATCTTTGCCATCTTTCCAGTCTTGCTTTTTGTCTTTCCAAGCACCACCAGTTTGGTTGGTTGAAGCTTTCAATGAAAAACTATAGCCGGTGTCTGGATCAACAACGATCACGCTGCGAGATGCGGTGAGATAGCCGTTGAAATGTTCATCAGCAACGGGCTTTTTTCCGGTTTTCTTCTCGAGAAATGCCTCAACGTCTTTGTACCATTTGGTGTCTTCTGGTTGAATCAGCCAGCGCACATATTTCTTACCTTCTTTCTCGAAGAAAAATGCGTTTTTGATTTCCTTTGGCGTTGATTCGGCAACGTCGCTTTCTATCAATTCAGCTGGGATTTCGTAGTTTTTAAACTTAAGCAACGTTGAGGCACGCTTTGTGGCTCCGTTCGCTTCCGCTTCCCATTTCGCCAATTGGCGAGTGCATTCGTTGCCCTGAATTTTGTCGGCAGCGCTGACTTTATTGCTGTCAAGATTGAAATTACGCGATTTGCAGCCAACACCGAGGAATAAAAAAGCGGGAAGCACGAGCCATGATTTGTGCATTGAAAACACCTCCATCAGTTTCCGAACTCTGCAAAACCATTCAAGCAGCTAATTGGTTTTGCGGGAGGGCAAGGATTTTTCGAATGAAGGATTGACAGGCAAACCCGGAAAAAATGTCCTGGTGAGGCAAGGTGCGTGTTGGGGTTCGACATGCACTTTTCGTTTGCGATGACGAAGCAGAGTCTTCAGACGGGATGCCACCAGACGAGCGCGTTAGGGAGCTCGTTTTTAGATATTTCTTGCAGCGGTTCTGGCCAGCGCGCAGTTGCTAAGGTTCGCAAACGCTCCAACGACTGACCCGCTGCAGCTGCAGGACCCCCTTCACTCGCAAGCTTTTCTTTGAGGTGAGCAACCATTTCTTCAATCTTGAGCTCTGGCCATTCGCCTTGAAGAGCGCGGTCGGGCTGGAGGCAAAAAATTCTCTCCTTCACATTGAAAAACAGCAACAGAGCATTGCGTGCACGGGTCCGTGCAAGCCCTTGGTCAGCAAAACATTGCTCGGCTTGTTGTTGCACCGCTTGCTGCCGTTCACTGCGGCGGGCGAGAATTCGGAACGGCAAAAAGCGATACCAATTGCCGACAGGAGCAAGAAGAAAAATAAAAATCAGCGCGGTTAGAATCCATGCTGGAATCGGCAGCCATAAAGATTCGGCGATCAACTCTACACCAAGAGCCAGAAGGGCAATCATGCGCGCTGCAGCGACGGGAATCACCGCTGGTGTGTCGGTTAATGCAACGACAACCTCCAGCGGGTATGTTTTTTCAATTTCAGCAATGTGCGCTTCTATCGTTTCGCGATCACTTTTTGAAATCCACTTTTGGAGGCTGCTCAAGTGATTTGACATCTTTGTCTGCTCCCCATTGAGGAAGTGGTTGATAGTGGAACATGAAGGAATTGGTGAGGCTAGTTGGAAAAACTGTGACTTGATTGTTGAAGTCTTGGATAGAAGCAATGGCGCGTTGTCGCGCGACAGTAATGCGATTCTCGGTTCCTTCAAGCTGAACCTGAAGCTCGCGAAAGCTTTCTGAAGCTTTGAGTTGAGGATAATTCTCACTCACAACTAAAAGCCGTGCAAGTGCGCTGCCGAGCTCAGCCTGTGCCGCTTGAAATTTTTGCACTGACTGTGCATCGCTCAAATTGACTTGCATTTGTGTTGCTTTGGCGCGCGCGTTGACAACCGCTTCTAAGGTGTCTTTCTCGTGTGCGGCCGAGCCCTTCACAACAGCAACAAGATTCGGAATGAGGTCGCTGCGGCGTTGGTATTGATTGAGTATTTCCGCCTGCGCGGCATCAACAGCATTCTTAGCTTGCGGGATACTTTGAATGCCGCAGCCCGCAAGGGTTGTTGCGAGTCCTGTGATTGCGAGAGAATGTTTGTATGGAAAGCTGCGTTTTTTATTCATTCGAATCGAACTCCTTCGCCTAGATCATCGCTGTAAAAATTGAGACTCGTGCAGTAAATAACAAAAAGCGTATCTTGAGCAAAAAATCCGCGGCTCCTACCATCCTCCACTTGAGCCACCGCCGGAAAAGCCACCTCCGCCGCCACTCCAGCCGCCACCGCCACCTCCGCCCCAAGGGCCTCCTCCAAGCCTTGAGCTGCTGATCCAGCCCTGCCGCCGCACAGAGGCGCGGCCTGGGTTGAATCGCGATAGCAGGTGGATGAGAAAAAAAATGGCAAAAATAAGAAACCAAAATCCGCCCGAAGAAGATCGTTTGTTCGCTTGCTTCCGAGAATCTCGGGCAATTTTTTGTAGCGCATCCGTTGGTAGGGTGATTTCGGCTATTTGCTGAATCAATGCATCAACGCCGTTGGCAGCTGAATTTCGCCGCAGGGCGGGTTGCAGGGATGCCTTGAGAAGTCGGTTTGCAAGAATGTCGGGAATGACTCCTTCTAAACCGCGCCCCACTTCAAGACGATACCTGCGCTCTTGTCGGGCGAGTGTTAAGAGAAGTCCGTCGTCTTTGCCTTTTCGCCCCAATTTCCAAATGTCGAGCGCACGCATCGAAAGACTCTCGATGGGTTCACCTTGCAGGGATTGGAGAGTCCAGATCTGCATTTGTGGGCCGCCGCCTGCAAAAAGCGAGCGACAGCGTCGCGCTAAAAATTCACTGTCGCTGGTGGAAAAAAAGCCACCCTCATCAATCACCGGCGAGCTGAGTTCAGGAATTTTGATTTCCGCAAAAGACAAGCAAGGAAGGCAGAGGAAAGATATGCAAAAAAACGCAGCAACGATGCGACTAGTAAAGGTCATTGGTGCGCTCCAGCAAGTTCAGTGTGCCCTGTCTGGGAATTCACTGTCTGAACGAATGCTGATTGTTATTCATTCATTGGCAGGCGTCAAATGTGCTGATTTTTTCGATTGAGTTAGTAGAACCTTGCGGGCCGTTCGGCAAAGCTGGATTCGAGTCAGCAACGGTCACGGGAGCTGATTTAGTTGACTTGGATGAAGGCGACGTTGAGATATCATCCGAAGGACTAGCAACTGCCACGGGTGAACTTGGCATTGATGCTGGCATTGGAGTTGCCGAACCATTGAGATCGCCCACCGCTGCGAATTTGGAAGGCAGAGGCGAGGCGGAGATATTCAGCTTGAATTTGCCCTCAGTTTCAATCCAGGAGATAAAGGGCGCAAGCAATGTGTAATTTACATCGCCATTGTCGCACAGCAGAGAGGTTTGAACCGTTAAATTGACACCTTGAACAATGCCAAAAACGGTGGCCTTGTCTTTGAGGAAACCTGGCCCGCCGCTGTCGCCGTGGCACGATTGTCTTTTCATGCCTGAACTATCAACAACCCGAATTTGGTTTTCAATTCTTGTCATTGGATAATTTGTACTGTTTATAAAATTCATGATGAACGAATCAGTTCGTCTTTTAGTTCCCGCATCCTTTGCATCGTCAGCTGTAATTCCATAGCCAATTAAGGTCACAGGTGTGTTGTTTGTTAGGGTTGCGCTGGAGCTCAAAAAAGTAGGAACATAAAACTGTTCAGCAACCGGCGAAGCGATTTGAACAAGAGCAATGTCATTGTTGGAGCCGTTAAAACTTGGATGCGCTCTGAATGCAGCCACAGGGCGCTCAAAATCTTTGGGCGCCGTGACCCCAGCGGGGAGATTTTGTGCCGCAGGCAGGGCAAAACAATGTGCCGCAGTAAGAAGAATATTCTTTGCTGCAACAACAGCAGTGCACAGCGAACTTGTTACTGCATTGTTGCTCAGAGAGTGACTGACTGTCAGAGCAACCGTGCTTAATTCGAGCATGTCGGCTTTATCTGCGACGACTCCATTGACGATATTCAGCGCATTGGCTTCTTGAGTGGGTCCCGACTTTTGCGAAAATTTTTTCGATTTGCATGATTTGGCGGGCAAGCTGACCACACCTGCGCCCAAGCAGCCTTGCAGAGTGAGCGCAACAAGAGCGAGTGCGCTGAAGGCAACGACCCTGTGCGTGAATCTTTTTTGCAACTGCATATGGTCCGCCTCCCCATATGGCACGTATCGGCTCAAGTATCGGATAGGCTGAGGATGTAGATTTAACGATCTGAATTTAAAGGATTTATTTAGAATCTTAAAAATAATTGAGTGGGCTTGTTTCGATCGCACTTTGACGATGTTACAAGGCGGAAAACGTTTGGAGAGTTCTAAAAATGCTGCAGAATCAGCTACAAAAAGTCAGTTACATCATTGGCCTCGATATTGGCCGCAACCTTGCGAATCAGGGCATCGAAATTGAGGCGCAAGCACTTGCTGCTGGTGTGTCTGATGCTCTGAGCGATGCAGATGCAAAACTCACCGACAGTGAAATTCAAACAATCATGTCAGCGTTTCAGGCAGAAATGGAAGCCAAGCAGGCGAAATTCCAAGCGGCTGAGTCCGACAAAAATACTGCTGAGGGCAAAGCGTTTCTCGAAGTGAATCGCATGAAAGAAGGAGTTGTCGTATTGCCTTCTGGACTCCAATATCGAGAAGTGAAGGCTGGCAGCGGCAAGAGTCCAAAGGCGAGCGACCGTGTGACCACTCACTACAAAGGGACTTTGCTTGATGGTTCGACTTTCGACAGCTCGTACGATCGAGGCGAGCCTGCCACCTTCCCGGTGAACGGCGTGATTGCCGGCTGGACCGAAGCTCTTCAACTGATGAAAGAAGGCGCTGTGTGGGAGCTTTTTATCCCTGCGAATCTGGCCTATGGTGCGCGTGGTGCCGGCGGCAAGATTGGACCAAATGCAACTCTCGTTTTCACTGTTGAACTCATCAGCGTTCACTAATCTGTGCTGGAATGTGGAAATGAAAAGACGGCTTCGGCCGTCTTTTTTTTTGACCAGAACACCAGGAAAAAATTTCACTCCTTTCGCAGTCACCTGTACAGGATAATCCGTTGAGACGATCTCGACGGGAGAAAAGAATGAACAAGACGCTGTCAACTTTTGCGTATTTGTTTTCCGCAGCAGCGCTTTTTGGCTGTAAGCCGCGCTCATACAACAGTGATGTTTTGAGTGTCTCGGAGCTTCCCGTTCAGCAGGTTCCTAACAACCAAAACGATATTTATAGCAGGTCGAGATTTCATCTCATTACTCCAACAGGCGCAAAGATCTTTTCAGCAATCAAGGCTTGGGAAAATGGCCAGTTAGAAAAGGCTGGTTTCTTTGCGCAACCTGCGATGTGTGCGGCGAATGCTTCACACGTTTTGGAAATGGCGGGTGTCAATGGATACAGTGCACCGCTGCTTGTCACCATGGTCAATGCGGTTAAAGCGCGTGGTGGTGTGGTTGTGCAATTGCCCAAAGGCAGCAAAGATATGAGCCGAGCGCTCGGCACCATCTTTGGAGGACGCATTCCTGTCGGATCATTCGTCAGTGGATGTTTGCGTCCCGATTGTTCCGGGCAAGCGGGCGATGGTCATATTGCGTTGGTGGGTGACATTGACGAATCGGGCTCAATCAAAATTTATCACAACAACTGGTTTCGTCCCGACAACAATCCAAATAAGCAGTGGCAACAACACATGATTCCATTGGATTGGTTTAATAAAGGCTTCAAGCGGCGGTGGATGCCGACACCGTGGATTTATATTCAACGTGATACAGCAGGAAACCCGAGCGATGTGAAGGTGAGGTTGCCAGAAATCGACGACCTTGATCCAAGCAATTATTTTGTCACCGTTTCGATTCCTGTCGAGTTGATGAAGGAAGTGAAGGCGAACCAGGGTGTGACAACCGATGGAAAGGGGAAAGTCACTCCTGTTGTCGTGTCAGCCCCCGCACCCATGACAAGTGCTCCTAAGCTGCAAACCTGTAAACAGCTCAAGGTCTTTGATGATAAAGATCCCAACGGAGTCAACATGAGAGCTGCTCCTGCTGGATTATTTCAATGCACGTTACCAAATGGCACTGCGGCTGAGCTTCTCGAAGAAAACGGGCAGTGGTTGAAGGTGCGAGCTCAATGCAATGGAACACTCACTGATGGATGGGTATTTATGTTCCTCACCCAACCCAATTGTCAGATGGAAAAGTAACAACAAGCGAATTTTCAATTCGCTTTCGAGCAAATCTCAAAGCCGTGCCGCGCACCTGCTTTCATTTTCTCACCTGTGCTGCGGCCCTTCGCATCCAGCTTCTTAGTATCTGCAATCAACTGCCCAATTGGCTTGCGCAGGCGCGCGCCGAGCTTGGTCATTTGATACGCGTAGCCCATGCTGAAGGCCTCTGTTTCAACCAAGGCAACTGAACGTTTCAACTGTGCCATTCGGCATCCCAAATGAAAGCCAGCATAAGCTTTGTACGTTTGGTCTTCGCCGTCGGCGACACCGGGCAGAGTGGCAACACCGGTTCGGGTTGCAAAAAGCACTGCGAGGAAATCGCGGCTGTAGTCGATCTGTCCTTGTTGCGGAAATACTGTGTATTGAGTGAGCGCTGGAAAAACCAGGGCGTATTCAGCAAGGCGCTTCTCGAAAAGCAGGTTCGCTTTCAGGCGGTCTGCCTGTACGGCATTGTCATCGAGGCCCAAAAATCCTGCCATGAGTGCAACCCGAACAACTCGATTGGTGAGATTGGCAGGCAACGTCTTGTCGAGGACAGAGTAGAAATCAACCTCCGAGGCGTTAGCAATCTCGCGTCCGAGGCTATTGACCGCCGCGGGAATCAGCTTGACCAATTCTTCATCTTTAACGAGTTCAGCAGCTGCATCAATATCAGCAGCCATGCAGAATGGCCCGTAGAGTTCGTTGTCGCTGCGGCAATATGGTTTGAGAATGCTAACCGAATCCTTCACAAAACCGTTGGGAACCTTTGTGATAAGGCGAGTGATGCTGTCCATTGCACTGCTTGCTGTTGAAACAGGTTCGCGCAAAGATTTGATTTTTCCTGCTTCGGCGCAGTCAAATTCAAGAGCCACCTCCAAGTCGGCTGAATTCAACGCTGTCGATGGCCATGCCTTTTCCAGGGCTTTGTAGGAGGAGAGCGCACATGTTGAAAGGCGCGCGAGCGCCTTGCTGTTGGGAGCCGTTGGTGCAACTTTGCAAGATAAGACAAGGCTGCAGCAGGCAATTGCGATAATTCCACTTGAAGCAGGTAAATGCCTGAGAATGTGTTTCACAAAAGGCTCCATTCGTTTGCGAGTTTCGATGCGGATGCAAAGAATTTTTTCATCAGTCGAGTGCGGAAATCCTGTGGCTCTTCAGACGTGAGTTGATAGATGTCCGTCTCTTTTCCGAGCTCGAGAAGCAGATCGTCACTCGTGCGCAGTTCGTCTACTAGAGCCATTTTGTGGGCAACTGAAGCAGGCCAGAAATCGCCCGTTGAGACGGAATTTATGTCAACCTGTGGGCGGTGTTCTGCAACATGGTTTTTGAAGAGGGCGTGAATTTGATCAAGTTTTTCTTGGTTTTTTGCTTTGCCAGCTTCGGTGATTTCACCAAAGGGACTGATGGTTCTCTTATATTCTCCAGCGGTTTGTTCGATGTAATCGATCTCATGTTTTTTTAGAAAGCGATTAAAGTTTGGCATTCCTGAGACGGCGCCTATCGAGCCAATCATTGCAAATGGAGCTGCGACAATTTTGTTGGCAACGCAGGCCATCATTAAGACGTGCAATTTGTGACGCTGCAAGACCATAGGCATGAACCATCCCGCCAGGGCTTTCAATGCGAACAATGACCTTGTCATCTGGGCGAATGAGAGCCAGAATGAGAGTGATTTGCTCGCGCAAAGAAGAACACTGCGAGGCTGCGAGATCTCCCTCGAAATCAATAACGTAAATGCGCTTGCGCGCGGAAAGGTCTTTTTGTTTGTGTTGCTCTTTTTCTTCTTTGCTGCGCTCTTTGAGAAGTTTTTGGAATTCCTTGTGCGGCATAACAACCGCACGAAGCTCATCACTCTTGCGTTGCCACTCTTTGTTCAGGTGCTCGATTGTCATGTTCTCGGTTTTCAATTTTCGTGAACGCCGTGCAATGAGCACAATGACAAGAATTACAAGGGTTAGCAACAAAAGAACGACTGCGCTCGCTACAGAGAATTGCACCCAATCGGCGAAGGTTTGCATGTTTTTTTGTCTTTCCTTTTGGTTTTGTTTGAAAAGATCTTGCTTTAGTTTTCTGGCAACCCAGAGCTGCTGAGCAAAACTACCAAATCAGTTTTGTTTTGTGTTGAAAAATTTAATTGCATCACACCGCTTTCACGGAGCGGAGTGGCCGCTTGCCATGTTTCGCCTGCGTTTTTGAACTGAATCTCGCCCGATTTGTTTCCACGGAAGACTATGCTCTCGAGTTGGGCCGGCGGGGAATTTTGAAGCAACGGAATCGTATTTACCCGCACGGAGCTTATTGACTGCGGAGGAACAGAGATTTCGATTCCTGCGCCATTTGACTCTGCAGAGATGCTGATTTGCCCTTGTGCAATAATATTTGTTTGAGCAGATTTCTGCGCCTGGATTGATTTGATCCATTCGCCGATGCCGTAAATGCCTCCTAAATTCAGGCGGGTGTGCAAACTGTAGGCCGGAATCCCTTTGTCGTTGGCAAGTTCATCGTTCAAACCCATTCCCGAATTGATTCCGATGATCTTTGCGCCTGTCTCAGTTTTAATAAATGCGGGTCCACCTGAGTCGCCAGGGCACAGAGCCGACTGGCCGGTTTTTGCAATCACGGAGCTGCCGGTTGCGAAGAAAGCTTCATCAGACCACTTGCGTGCTTCGTTCGAGAGGCGGCCATACGAGGTGTCCTGGACTTCCTTTGACCCCTGCTTCAAAAGTGCACTGCGATCGATTATTTTCTGTTGTTCATCGATGCGAATCTCATGCTCTGTGCCCTCGTCGGTGAGTGAACCCCCTTGGCAGCCAAAGCCTCCGATTGTCACTTGCTGTGCTGTTGGGAGTCTTTCAAATTCAACCTCGGCAACCGCTAATTGTGGAGTTTTTTCCTTGACCGAAAACAGCGCGACATCGCTACCCCAGTTGTCAATGTTGCGGAATGTCCAATGAAAGGACGGATGAGGGAAGGTTGCAACGACGGTGGCCACGGTTGCAGTTCCTTTAATATCTTCCAAAGTCAGTGTTGCACCGGGTGAAAATGCATCGGAGATCCGTTGCCCGTAGTAAACGCCCTGGCGGAACCCTGCTTGGGTGACACAATGAGCTGCAGTGATAAACATTGTTTCGCCAATTTTTCCCGCTGTGCAATGAGTTTTTCCGTTGATTTTGATGCGTGTGAGGGACGGATATTTTTCAGCACCCGCGCGACCACCGCCCACCAATTTGACATCGCCAAAGCTGCGTTTCTTGCAGGCCAGGTTGGTGAGGGGGAGGGAGGCGCAGAGAAGAGAGAGGATGTATCTTGGTGTGTTGCGCATAACTGGTCCGTCCATGAGTCTGAATTGATATTTGCGCTGATGTTAACACAGTCAGTGATCCTGCTCGAGCCTGCGTGGGGGCGCGAAAAGACAAAGCTGTCATAAAGACGGCTTTGTCGCGTGTTGATTTTTGCAACAGGGGTTTGCCTATAATGACTGAATAAAGAGAGCGCACGTTGGGGGAAAGCATGGAAGGCCAGTTGACACACTCTCAAACGAGTCGGGCAGTTGTGAGTTTTTGCGAGGAAATGCGGGCGACCTTTACCGGTGTTCTTCCCGAAATTTCGGTTTATTTCGAAGACACGGAACAAATGAGCAAAGCGATTGAATTGCTGATTGTAAATTCTGACCTGTCTGCAAGTACGATGCAGCGAGAAGGCTCGAGCATGCGCGAAGTTGTCGCAGGCCGAAAGACACCGCGTGAGCTCGCACAGATGGTGCGCTCGGGTCGGCATCTCCTGTTGAAAAAGACATTTGGTTTGCCGGATATCGGTATCGGCGTTCTTGAAGAGACCATCAGAATCGATTTTCGTCCAGGACCCGAGTGGAGCGACGCCCAGATTTCTCGCTTGGTTGAAAGCCTTAAAGTCTTGCGCGGCAAGGTGTCTGTTTCTGATATTTGTTTAGATGAAATGTCGGAACATTTTTCGCACAACGGCACGATGGGTTTTCAGGAATTGCTCGACGGCGATGACGAGTAATATTTTTCACGTTTCTTGATTTGCATAACGCAGAGCAGACGCGTGGTTTTGCCAGAAAGCTTTATTCGAGTGTTGTAGGCATATTTTACCAAAGTGTATAATCTTGCTCGAGCCCATCCGGAGGTGGGCTTGGCAATTTCGTTTGATGCACAGCTGGAAAGACCTCGGTCACCAGGACCGAAGGGTTGGGTCCGTTTTCTTGCACCCAACCTCTGACACACAGCACAGACGTGTTGGTCATCCATTCTTTATATTGAGCATGTGTGTCGGGGCGAAACACCAGGTTCATTGTTCCGGTTTCATCTTCGAGTGTAATAAACATCATTCCCTTTGCTGTACCTGGCATTTGTCGCACCATAATCAGCCCCGCGACCACCACCTGAGTTTTGTGACGTTTCTTGCGTAGAGTGATGGCAGAGGTGAGATTCTCTGCCTGAAAAGTATAGGGCCAGCCAATGTTGCGCAAAAGTAACATCGGATGCGGACCGAATGTACTTTGGCTGCTTGCAAAGTCATCCTGCATGTTGTCCCACGCTTCGTGCAGCGTTGGCTTTTCTGGGAATAAAACATGATCAACATCGGGCATTAATGCTGATGGGCGCGCGAGTAGCAACCAAAGAATGTTGCGACGGTTGCTGTCGAACACCTCAAAGCAGTTTGCTTGTGCAAGAAGAATTTTTTCGTGTGCATAGAAGCAATCGCACAAGGCAATGACGTCGTGCAATGAGAGTGTACGGGTGCGCAAAAGCTCTTGCCGTTGGGCGACATAGTCGCGAGCCCGTTCTTCCGTAATTCCACGCAAGAAGCTAAAGCCCAACTGCAATGCACCTTGGCGGGTGACATAGTGCTCCCAGCCCGATCGCAATATGCAGGGGGGATAAACTGTGAGTCCGGCATGCTTGGCTTCTTGGATCAGGCTGTGCGGCGAATAAAATCCGAGCGGCTGAGAATTCAACAGGCCCGCAAGAAAATAAATCGGGAAATGTGCTTTGAGCCAGCAGGATGCATACGCCAAATGGGCAAAGCTGGTGGCGTGTGATTCAGGGAAGCCATATTGGGAAAACCCTTCGATCTGGCTGTAGATGAGGTCGGCAAAGTCATCGGGGATACCGTTTTGTTTCATGCCACTGCGGAGCTTTTCTTCAAACTGAGAGATTCGTCCGGTGAATTTCCAGGCACCCATGGCACGGCGCAGTTCATCAGCTTCGCCTCCAGAAAAATTTCCAACCGCCATTGCAATCCGCATGACCTGTTCTTGGAACACAGGAACTCCAAGAGTGCGGTGAAGAATTCTTTGTAAGCTGGGGTGTGCGTAGGTCACCTTTTCGAGTCCGCGCTTGCGCCGCACATAGGTGGGAACAATTCCGGAAACAATTGGCCCTGGACGAACAATTCCAACCTGAATAACGATGTCATAAAAAGTACGAGGTTTGACTTTGGGAAGCATGCTCATTTGCGCCCGGCTTTCAATTTGAAAGACACCCGTGGTGCGTGCTTCGCAGATCATGTCATAGGTCTTGCTGCATTCTGAAGGAATGGTGGCGAGCTGTATGGGGATCAGCGTGCCTGGCAAACAGACACGATGCCGTGCAAGTTCAAAGAATGTTTTTCGCAGTGCGGTGAGCATTCCAAGTGCAAGAACGTCGATTTTGAAAAGACCCAGAGCTTCGATGTCGTCTTTGCACCATTGCACTACACTGCGTCCAGGCATCGTGGCGGGCTCCACTGGGCTGAGCATATGCAGAGGCTCGTGGCTGATGACAAAGCCCCCGGAGTGGATGCCAAGGTGGCGCGGAAATCCTTTGATGAGTTTGATAAAGTGTTGCCAGCGTTCGGTGAATTCTGGGGATTGGGTTTCCGTGAGTTCGTCATCGGAGAGGCCAAGAGCCTTGCCAACAAAGCGAGTGGCTCCCCGGGTGCGGAAGGTGATGACGTTGGCCACCATAGCTGCGTGTCCGCGGCCATAGTGTGAGTAGATATACTGAATAACTTCTTCTCTTCTTTCGTGCTCGAAATCAACATCAATGTCTGGTGGTTCGCCGCGTTCATGACTTATGAAACGTTCAAAGAGAACATCTGAGACCATGGGATCGACAGCGGTGATGCCAAGTAAAAAACAGATTGCCGAGTTTGCTGAAGAGCCTCGGCCTTGGCAAAGAATTTTTTGTTCTCGGGCAAACCTGACGATATCCCAGACTGTGAGAAAATAGTCGGCAAATTTTAGCTCACGGACAAGCTTCATCTCTTTTTGAACAAGTTTCATCATCCGTTCTGGAGGTTGTCCGTTGTAGCGGTTGTGCAAGGCTTCATGAAGCAAATATTCCAAAAAGCTTTCAGACGTGTGTCCGGCGGGAATGAATTTTGAAGGGTATTGATACCTGAGTTCAGAGAGTGAGAATTGAAAAAATCCGGCTATTTTTTTGTTGTTTTCAAGCGCGTCGACAACCTCAGGAACCTTGGGAAATTCGGTTTCAAAGTGAGACAGCGGCGCAAGGCAGCGGCGAGAGTTCGCAAAGCAGGCCCATTTGAGAGAGTCCACAGGGCGATTCAGGCGAATAGCGGTGAGAATATCATGGAGCTCTTTGCGATCAGGACTATGGAAAAAAACATCCGGGGTTGCCACCAATGGCCAACCGAATTGCCGGTGGCATGCGAGATGGTTGGCAAACGCATGCCGCTCGAAAGGCGTACTGGGTGGTGTGAGGGCAAGAAAAAAATGCCCTTTGTATTTTTCTGCAAGCACCCGGACACAACCGCTCCAGGCTGCAAAACAATGCGATTGCCGTGGAGCAAAAAGCTGCTGCATGCCGCGCATGGGCCAGAGCACAAGTGTTTCGCGCGGCCAGGGGATGTGTGGATCGGCAAGATTGAGCGCAGTGGCAAGCTTGCCATTGCGGTGTGCGTAAGAGAGCAGTTGGCAAAGTTGTGCATAGGATTCTTTGCTTGTGGCAAAGAATGCAACTCGATTTTGTAAAAAGACGGGTGAATTTTGTTGCGGCGCATCCCACAGCTGTGCGGCTGCGCTGTCACTGCGGAGTGTTTCAGGGACTGGGCATTCAATGAGAACTTCGGCGCCATAAAAAAGATGCAGAGGATGAGGGTTATCTTTGCCAGCGAGATGGGTTTGAACGATACCATAGAAGCCATCGAAATCGGTGATTCCCATGCCCCACCAGCCGTGTTCGCTGGCTGCCTCGACCAGTTCTCGTGGGTAAGACGCACCTTGTAGAAAAGAATAATTTGAATGCGCCAGCCAAGCATACATACGTTCAAAAGAACCTTTCCTGCAGTGCGCTTTGTGCAGGTTCAAACACACCTTTTAAAGTAAAACGTGTTGTTGCTGGCGTTTCTCCTTGCGGGCAAGAAAGTAGCAGAGCGGGGCTGCCTGGGGCGTGAAGAGCGTAGAGATCTTCGTTGTATAAAGTTTCCAAGTATTCGAGATGATGGACGGGAGCGTCGCGGCTAGAAAAAAATTCACACAGCGAGAATTCAAGTTTTTTCCTCAGCAAATGCAGTGGACGCTCTTGTGCAGCAAAGCGAAACAAGCACGCCGGTGCGACATGTGAAACCCGCTTGTTCTGCAAAATCTGAAGGGAATGAGCTGATTCAAGCAGATCTGGTGATTGCTTTTCCGGATGACTTGCGGTGGAAAAATCGGCGTGGAGTGGAACCTGAAATGCATCTCCAGCATGTTTGAGTTCGATGTTTTGAATCACCCGTTCAAAAGGCAGTGGCGTGCGCTGGCTGTGAAGTTCGCTGCCTGCGCTCATACCACATGGGCACAAACGCAAGGGTTCTATGGTCAGGCGATAGATTTGAAATGCCTTAAAATAAAAAGATGGTTCGGTGGGGTGCTGGAATTCTTGCCCTTTGTGTGGAAGCTTTGCGGCCATATTTTCGAGAACAAGACGTGTTGTTTTATTAAATTCAAGAATCGCTTCGTTGAGCATGCAGGTGTGTTGGATTTTGAGATTATTTTCGACTTCGAGCGTGACTCGAAAATCACGGATGCCAAAGTGCTGCTCGAGACTGTTGTAGGGTGTTAGTTTGCGCAAAAGTTTTTTCAGGCACGTTTCAAGCATGGGCTGCAGTGTGCTCAGTGGATAGCAAGGGTCATTGCTGTATTCCTCGCACTCGTTGTTATGCGTGACGAAGTCTTGTGCGCAGAGATCTTGCGGGAGGTCTTTGAAGACGGTTCCGAGTGCAACCTCAGGACGATTCCACATATCCCAAAACACCACGACCCAACGCCCGAACCGACGTGAGATGTCATCGCTGTTGAGGTCGGTTGGAAAATGAGCAGGACTTTGAAAGCGCATACTCAGAGCAGCATCGGCAAATTGCTTAACGCTGCGCAGAAGGTCGGTGAGTTCGCTTTGCTTGAGCTGTAATAAACTTGCAAAAAGAACACACGCTTCTTTCCACTGCGGCCATGTCAGTGTGGAGAGATGGTTGCGGAACATGAGATTGTTTTCATTTGCCAAGGCAAATTCAAGATCTGTATGAGTGGCTCCAAAATGAGTGCCGGCAAAAAGATGATGCGTGAGAAGGAGTCGCGGACGCGCACCCGGCGGCAGGTGTTGAACCTGAGCATGGTAGACACGGGCCATGGCATCCCATGACCCGAAATACCGGAGGGTGTGTTGGAGGGAAACGAGCAGCACGGTGAGGTGGGGTCGAAGGACATGCTCCGACAACGCCTGCGCCAGTGTGCGCGCCGCGAAAAGTGAATCTGAATCGAGGTTGGGCAAAAAGATGATGCCCCAAAGTGTACCTGCACCACGCGCTTGTGGAATGCGTGCACGGCTTGCGTTCTTGAGCCGACGCTGGTCGAACTGTGGTGCGAGATGATTGCGTGAAAATTGCCCTGATCTCATGGATGGTTTCTTTCATCGATGAGAATAAACAGTCGCTCGCGGGGATGTGTTTCCAAGCAATTGGCTGATTCGGGTTTCAAAGGGTCGTGGGCGATGGGTTTGAGCCAACGTTGTGCGCGTTTGACGATGACAGCATTTGCGGGCGCCTCGACAACAATCGCGTCGAAATGATTTTCAGCACAAACCGCTTCCACGCTCTGCTGAATGTGCTCACTTTCCAAAAAAAGTGTGTGTGCGAGCGAGAGCTCGAAAGATTCCAAGACGCGGCGATTGAATTCCACCGGACTTCCGGACTGTGACACCCAAGCGAGGTTGAGCAATAGGTGAGGATCGCGCTCACGCTTGCGCACGGTGTTTTGATGTTGCCGGAGGAGTTCGAGTGTGTGGGCGTAGGGTTTGAGGGTGAGTGATGGCAGTGCGCTGCGCAGTTGGGTGAGTCCTGGTGCAACGCTGGCAAGAGGCATACTTCTGAGCAGCACGAGCCCACCGGGTGTTCGGCGCGAGGCCGACACAGGAATGGTAGACGGGCTGAGCAAAGAATGGGGATTCGCCAGGCTTGCTTGCCGAACAGGTGTGTGGTTCAGAGTGGTGTGCCAGAGCCCAGACACCCCCCCCAAGCGAGCAGGACTTGTGTTCTTTTCGCTTTTCATGTACCACTTCCTTCAGGAAATCGGATGGTTGCTTGCAGCCCCGAAGAAACCTTTGGCTTCCTCTGTATGGGGTACAGATGTATGGTACAGCTCACAGACCTACAAGGCAAGGTGGTTGCCTATATTTTGGAATGTCTTGATAAGACGGGAATGCCACCCACGTTGCGCGAAATTGCCGCACACTTCGAATGGAAAGCGGTCGGCAGCGCACAAGATGTTGTGACTGTGCTGCGCAAAAAAGGTTTTCTTCAGCCACCTGTTCCAGGCAAATCGCGGCAACTTGTTCCCACACCAGAAGCTATGACATGGTGGACGGGCAGCGTTGCAGGAAATAGCGCGTTGTCTGCGGCCGGACACGATCCGCGCAAAGAGAGCACTCTTCCCTCAACATCCGATAAAGCGCGTTTCGCAAGCGCAACCTTTATGAAAAAGGCCTCTGCCCAAGAGTTCGATACGCCGAACTGTTTATTTGTCCCGGTGGTTGGTCTTGTTCAGGCAGGTGCGCCCATTGAAGCCATTGAACATGCCACCACAACGGTGCCGTTTTTGAACGTTCAAAAGAAATCTGCGCAAAGTACTTTGTTTGCTGTGACCGTTGAAGGTTACAGTATGATGAATGTTGGTTTCTTGCCTGGCGACTACCTCTTGATTGAATCAGCGTCCAGTGCGCGCAACGGCGATATCGTTGTAGCTGCTGTTGGTGATCATGAAGTCACTGTGAAACGTTTTGCCATGCGTGGCTCGCAGCTTTACCGGCAAGCTCATGAACGGCTATTAGAACATTCAAAAAATCCATTTGAACAAATTCCGCATGCGTTGTTGGTGCCAGAAAACAACGACTTCGATGCCATACCGTTCGGTCATCGCGACACAGACAAAGTGATTGGAGTCGTTCGTTCCCTCTATCGGCAAGAGGTGAACTGAACACTCTTTTGAAGTCATTTTTTATAGAGAGTGTTGATGCCCTGAATGTCGAGCTCGTTTGGCCAAACAAGACCTTTCTCGTAATCATAATTGCGGTAAAAACAACGTTCCATAAACGATGTTTTATTCCATGGCCCAATCTTTTCATCTCCTGCTTCCATGTCTTCATCAAATTGCGGACACAAAGCTTCCGGATGAGCATCCTCATGTCGTAACCCAATCGCGTGCCCAAATTCGTGCAGGCTTGATGAAACAAGCAAATTCATTCGCCCTTGTGGGCTCAATGAGTTGAGCATATTGATGAAGAATGGAATTGCTTTTTCGCCAGTCATTGACAGAATAATTCCTGCGCGCTGTCCCGACATTTGGCTCGCGCGAAAACGAACTCGCGGATGACCCGGAGTTTCTTCCCGCAATGAGGCACGGAGTGCAAGAAACTCCGGATTCGCCTTGCTACCTGGGTCGTCATAAATAAAAACCCGCATATTCACTTGACCAATCTTCGGGCAAACCTGCCAGCCGCTGAAGCGCAACGCTGTATTCTTGAAAGCTGTATTGACCGTTTCGCGAATCTTGTTGCGAAAAGTTGCGGTTGCATCACTTACAAATTCCCAACATACACTGATTGATGTCGATTTCCATTTCGCATCTGCCATCACAACCGTTTCCGGATCAGAATTCACGGCCGTGTTCTTCGCTCGACAAGAGACTGTCGCAACAAAAATCGAAGTCCAGACGGTGCAAAAGAGCACCAAACGGAGAGAAATATTTTTTTTGCGAAACTCAATCATTCAGAAATCCTTGCGGATGCAACCCAACGCTGACCAACGGGCATCGGAATCTTTGGCGAAGAAATTTATCAAGATTTCTCAGCCGCGGCCTTCTTGAAGAATGCTTTTTTTAAGTTTATCTAATGAAAATGGGTCTTTGTTGGCTTTTTTTTAAAGCCAACTGACAAACGCCGAGTCTTAAAAGAGCCCCCCTGTTGGTGTTGCTTTGTGTTGAACTCGGCGGTTGGATTTTGTGCCTGAGGAGGATTCCATGCTGCGGTTGGTGCTGCTGCTGGTGCCATTTTGGATTTGGCCTGTTGCTCATGGTGAAAGTGAAAATTCAAACACACAAAGCAAGTGCAGCGATTTAGAAGCAGCAATGAGTGCCTTACGTGAAAAGGTGAGTGCGCTTGATGAGGAAAAAAATATAGTCCTACAGCAAAGAAACCGCAGCATGGAAAACTTATCTCGAACCTCCAACGACTATCGGCGCATAGATTTTCGCCGTGAAGTGCTCCTTGCTGAGAGAAAAATTCGCTCCATCGATGAAAATCTCAACGTACTCAAAGACAAGGAAGTTGAAGCGGAACGTACCCGCTCCGCGTGCAAATGACACCCGTTCTCCAATTTGAGTTGCTGCAACAATCCTTGTTTTACCCTGATGCTTTCTTAGTGATCTGAAATTATTAACAAATATGAGGCTAATGTAAGTTTTTTTTGCTTGTCTTGTGGTTTGAGTTGCATTATCTCCCTCGCTGCAACATAGCACCGGTAAACAATGGGGGACGTATGAGATTGTTTTCATTCTTCGCTGGCACTTATTTGCTTGTAAGCGCATGTGGGAGTTCAAATACCAGTCAACCGCAGTCCGCTTTGAAATCTGAAAAGTTCTCGATCCGTGTCTTTGGAATTGAGGCCGGCTCATGCACTCGAGATGAGCTGACACGTTTTGTTAGTGGCGAAGATGTTCCCGCTATTTCAGGAAAACTTTCTAAAGATCAGCAAATCGATTTGCGGATAAAATTCTCACACGTTCTGAAAATTTCACCTGCCCGTGCGCAGGAAGCCATTTCCTCGGACGCTGGTGACGAGGTGAAGCAAGTCCTTGAAGCGATTTTTGCTGGAGACTACTCCAGCGAGCGAGTTGAAAAAACATTCGTTACAAGTATCAACGATGGAACTTTCACTTTGCTGGAATTTGTTTCGCGTTATCCAACGTCACAATTGCGGATCAACGGTTTGGCCTTTGTCTCTAAGCAAGACAAACTTGAATCGGCCTTGCTACAGCTCGAGAGCCAATTTAGAGAGTAAATTTGACACCTGCTGTGAGCGTCGGGTGAATTTGATTTGATCTTTGTGACACAATGTATCCACCGAATATGGGGGTGCATTGTGTTTTTTAATTGCCTGACTGCTCTTTTATCGAGTCGCAGATTCTGTTCGTTGGTGAGTTGGAAATTCAAAGATTTTTTTGTGCCCACGCTCTTTGTGGCAATTTTAGCGCATCCTGTGAACGCGTCTGCATCGCCTCGGCAAGACAGCCAGAAGATGCATCTCGCCTCGAAATCAAACCACAAAAAGGGTTCTACTCAAAAAGAACATTACGGAACACATGGTGATGCGCCGAAAGCTCATCCACAGACTGGAAAAAAAGGCGTTGGGCTGGCGGAGAAAAAAGGATTTTCGCAGGACCATCTCCGCGCATTAAACGTTGCCTGGTATTACAACTGGGACAATCAAACGAGTCTTGAAACAGATGTTGAATTTATTCCGATGATCTTTTCAATCAAGTCGCTGCAGGCAAAAGTGAGTTCGACAATCGTGCTCGGGTTCAACGAACCCGATAATTCGAAACAGTCCGACATTCCTGTGAGCAAAGCGCTTGAAGCGTGGCCTTCAATTGTGGCTAAAGGTCAGCGGATCGGCGGACCGGCAATGGCAGGAAACCCGGTGAAAGGCGACTGGCTTCCCGCATTCATGGCAGCAAATCCTAAAATCGATTTCGTGACTGTGCATTGGTACAAAGGTGCAAATGCGAAGAAGTTTATCAAAGACCTAGAAGAGGTATTCGCACTCTACAAAAAGCCTCTTTGGGTCACCGAATTTGCGCCGCAAACAGCGGCAAGCTCAAAAGAGAATCCAGATAAAATTTCACAAAATGAAATGAACTCATTTATCGACGAGACGACACGATGGATGAATCAATCGTCCATTGTTGAGCGGTATGCGTGGCACGATTCAAGAGTTGGCCGTTCTTCACTCTTCAATGAAAAAGGTGAACTAACGGACACGGGTCGTGCTTATGCGCAAGTGAAGTGATTTGGAATTAATAGGCAATTTGCCTCTGAGTCTGGTGGTGTTAGTACCCACAATGGGGATCGGCATTAAGGAGTCTGAGGATGAATCTGCGGCGAACGGTGCGCTGTCTGTATTTGACTTCTTTGTTCCTTGAACCATCGACTTTGTCGCAAGAGCGTCCCACGCATTGGTTGCAAATAGACAACCATGTGAGTCATCAAATTGAATTTCTGCAAGCACTTCATTTTTGTGTGAACACTTTTGCGCAAGGAATGGTCTCTGGAACTCTTCAGGAAGTGAGTCGCTCGGCGCTGAATGTGCAAACTGTTCTGGACATTGTTGCGAGACTGGGACTTGGCTCAGAAGGCGGCAAGCAACAGCTTGCTCAGCAGCGACTTGCCGATGGTGCTTTGGTTTTTCAATCATTCTCTCGCGCCTCTGGAAGGAATCGGGCCGGGGCGATGTTGCTAAGAAATTGAATGTGGCTGATCCCGATTTTGTCGAGGTCAATTTCAATCGCAGTCGTGGATTATTAGCGAATGACGGCGTTGCTTCAGAGCGTTTCTCTGGTTCTTATATTTATTCCGCAGAGTGAATTTCTTTAAAGAATCAACGTCATTTTATTGTGATTCAATGAGGTCGATTTGCCATCCCCAGTCTGAAACAAAAGCATCGGTGGAGAAGGTTAGGTTTGCTGTTTGCCCCTCGAAGATTGGGCTCCAAAATTCTCCCAATTCGCCACTCCATTGTGCTTTCCACGAGCCCTGCGGGTCTTGCAAGGCGAGCACGTCAGTGGATTGGGTGATGAATTTTTTAAAATGGATGCGCATGCGGCTGCTGCCGCTGGGCGCTGTGATGCGTATCGATACCTTTTGATTTGCACGGTAAGGATGTTCTGTTTCAAATTGGACTTCCGTGCGCTGCCATTGGACGTCGCCTTTTTGTGGTGCTTCAGGCAAACGTGCGCCTTGCGTACCTGCGAGTGCATGACTGACGTTTAAACGAAGACCTGCACGGTTGAATCCAATCAATCCGCTCAAACTATCGGCTCCCTCAAGGATGCGAGCCTTAACCTCTTGCGCGGAGAGGTGTGGATATTGAGAACGAATTTGAGCGGCAGTGGCTGCCACCAAAGGGCACGCCTGGCTGGTTCCCGATCGTTCCGCATAAGCGCCTTGAGGAGAAGTTGAAACAATGTCTTCTCCCGGGGCGGAGATGTCGACAGAGCGACCAAAACTCGAAAATGTTGAGGCGAGATCGCGTCGG
>RGDM01000170.1 GCA_009918675.1 bacterium | reverse complement strand
GCTCGAGCTCGTACACCGAATTTCTGACAGCCTCGCGAGGGTATCCGAATTTCTGTGTAAGTTGAGTTTCCGAACAAGCTTCGATTTGGGTTCTCAGACTTACAGCATTTGATTCGTATAATGTTTCACAGCGATGTTCAATGCTCCGGCAGGGGCTCGCTGGACCCTCTCATCGGACTCTGCCTTCAAAACGAATGTGAAAATGAGCAAGGGCTCGGTTCCAAAATGTGGGTGGCCGGAGCCATTTTTCTGACGCATTCTTGAGCGCCAAATAAACCAATTTTTCAGCGGATTCCGGCGAGGGGAAATGCCCCTTCGTCTTGATGACTTTTCTAACGCTGTAATTGAGCGATTCGATGGCATTCGTGGTGTACACGGCCCGTCGAATTTCTCGGGGGAATTCCAGAAATGGACGAATTCTTTCCCAGTTGTTTTTCCAAATTGGAATAACGGTTGGGTATTGTTTCGCCCATTTTTCGTCGAAGGCTTTCAGCGCCAGCAGCGCGCCCTCCTCGGTGTCCGAGGTGTACACCTTTCGCAAGTCAGCAGCGACTTGCTTCCGGTGCTGAAAACCCACGTATTTCAAACTGTTTCGGATGATGTGCACGACGCAGGTTTGCACGATGGATTGCGAAAAGGTCGCCTCAATCGCCTCGGGAAAACCCTTCAGTCCGTCCACGCAAAATATGAAGACGTCCTCGACTCCGCGGTTTTTCAAGTCTGTCAGGCAACTCAACCAAAACTTCGCACCTTCGGTTGAGTCCATCCACATGCCCATCACTTCCTTCTGCCCCTCCAAGTTGTAGCCAATTGCCAAATACAAAGACTTGTTGTGCACCGTCCCGTTCTCTCGGACTTTAATAACCAGTGCATCAAGGTATACTATCGGGTAAACCGCTTCCAATGGGCGACTTCTCCACGCCCTCAATTCCTCCAACACGCTGTCAGTTGCCCTCGAAATGAATTCCGTGGACACCTCGGTGCCATACATTTCCTTCAATTGCTTTTGGATGTCGCTGTCGCTTAACCCCAGCCCATACATGGCGACAATTTTCTCGTCGAAGCCATTCATCTGCCTCTGATGTTTCTTGATGGCTCGGGGCTCGAATGTGCCTTCTCTGTCTCGCGGAATGCTTAGCTCTATCGGCCCAAATTCACTTCGCACTGTCTTTGCCGAATACCCATTCCGCGCATTCCCACTCGACGCATCCTTCAGGTGCTTCTCGTACCCGACGTGTTCCGTCATCTCGGTTTCAAGCAGCTTTTCGGTCACAGACGCCACCAGCCTCTTCAGGAGGCCTTCCGCTCCATAGAATTTCTCGCTGTCCGGTCCTATTTCCCCCACCAACTGGGCAATTAACTCATCGGGTAATCCATGTCGGTTTAGCTTCTTCTTCGTCACTGTCTCTTTTGTACTGTTTTCCGCTTCCATTGTCAGGCTCCTTTGCTTTTTTCGAAGCCTGATCGTTCTTTTCAGTTACACAAATTTTCGGATACCCTCTGGAGGGGGATAATCGTTTGCATACCGATAGTGTCTTTTGGGCCAAGGCCCATTCACCT
>RGDM01000169.1 GCA_009918675.1 bacterium | reverse complement strand
CTCTGGATATTACGATTTTGTTTTTTTGGTTTTTAATGACGTAAGCGGATACGCCATGCCTTAATATATTTCTATATCAAGACACTATTTTTATTGATAATAAACTTTTTAACAATATATTTCGAGCTCCATTATAATCTCTATCCATATTTATTTTACAATTATTACAATTAAATATTTTACTTCCTCCCAGATTTTCATTTTTACAACCGCATACACTACATGTTTTTGATGTATACCATTCGTCTTGGATTCTTAAACTATTTTCTCTTATTTTACATTTATATTGTAATCTCTGTAAAAATTTGTAAAATGATAAATTTTGAGCTACTCTTTTAGTTAATGATGTTAAAACGCTATCATCTTTTCTAATTATAGTTTTGGTACTCCATTTCCCGATTACTATATTTTTATAAGATGATGTCAAATAATCTATTATTTTCCAATGTGTATCATCAATCCAATTTTTGATTTTCTTTCTAATACAACATTGTTTTTCTTTAATATAATTTTTTATATTTTTTATTTTTTCTTTTAGTTTATTTGATAATGTTTCTTTATTTATTTTTTCTTGTTTATCAAGTAATTTTATTTTTGATTTTAGTTTATAAGATAAATTTTTACCTATTTCTATATATCCTTTATTTGTTTTACAATTTAAAAAAGTTCTTATTCCGGGGTCTATACATATCCAATCATTATTATTTAAGACATCTTTTTCTTTTTCAATTGGAACTAATAATGTGAATTGTTTAGTATCTACATTATAATGTATTTTTGAATCAAAAACATTTTTATATTTTATATTTTCTCTATTTTTTAATACATCTCCTAGGAATGATGGATATATTGTATTTTGTTTTATTGCTGTTTTTTCAATATCTATTATAAAAGATGATTTTGTTTTTTTTATATATCTCAATGTAAAATGTTTAATATTCCGGTTTTTTAAATTTGTTAAAGCACTTTTATATGATGAACATGCTAATTTAACAGCATAATCTAAACAATGAATTGGAGTTTTATATTCATTTGATATTCTTTTTATCTCTTCTTTTAAAAAATATGTTCTTATTATTTTTTCATCTGTAATAATACGATTATCTTGTTTTAATTCAGAAACTCTTTCTAATCTTTTTTCTTTATCTTCATCTTTACATATATCCTTTAACATTTTACTCATAGTAGCAATCACATCAGTTTCAATATTGGTGTTTGATACTTTCGCTTTTTTCTTTTTTATTATTTTTTCTTTTTCTAAAACAGTATTTTTATTTTCTTGTTTATGATTAAATTTTCTTGTTTTAAAAAATTGTATTGTTTTATTATAGATAATTCGATATCCTTCAAACATATTTAATAATTTTTTTCTTTGAATTTCAGAAGGTTCTAATATAATTTTTTTACAAGCAATAATTTTTTTATCATCAAAAATCAAGTCATTTTTAAATTCATAATTATTTATTATAGATGATGATACACTATATGAATACATATCAAAAATAGAATTTGTTTTTAATTTATTTGGATTATCAAAAAAAATATTATATAATGGAACATTTTTTGAATGTTTTTTAATTGAATCTAATA
>RGDM01000168.1 GCA_009918675.1 bacterium | reverse complement strand
GCTTGGACCATCAAGTGCCAAAGCGCAAGCCCATGAGATGATTACGATGATAGCGAAGACATAGATGAAAAGCTGCTGGGGACAGTCGCTGGAATGCTGGGGGGTGTTGTGTATTATATTTGTGAAATGATAAAAATTTTCGCGATGGATTTAAATTGAGCTTTCGCGACCATGAATGAATTTACTCCACTGACCTGGTCGGCGTTTTGTAGCGAGGTGTCAGGTCGGTTGTTGACGTTTCGCCGCGTCCCAGCTTCATATGATATGCGAGTCGGCGCGCGGAAACCCAGGCTTTTGGCGCAAGAGTTCCCATATCCTGGCACGGACGTGATGCCCACGAAGAAGGAGGCCCTCTTAAACGACGTCGCCAAGGCACAACGCGGTCACGCAGCCATGCATCAGGTGTATTGGTCTCTCAGTGAAGACAAGCTACCGAGCGGAAGCCTCTCGGTGACGACTGACCCCTTGATTGCATTGACGCGGTCAGGATACACTGACGACAATCTATTGATCATCTGTGCTGAAGACTTCATAGACCTTTCCAGAGAAGCAGAGAGAGAAGCCTACATCACGCTGGTCAAGAATCATGAAGACGCGAAGCGCAGCACGATTAATCAAGATCTGCAGCGACAAAAAGCCAATATGAGACTTCCGAGCGATGAAGAGATGTATGATTATTCTCGCAAGTGGGGAGACTCGCTAAAGGAAGTCATCCTCCCCCGCGAGAGTTTGAAGGAGATCGTAGAGGCACGGCAATTTTATTGTATCCCCTTTGCATTGATAGAAAGCGACGAAGACATACAAAGATTATTGGAGGAGGTGAAAGACACGGAATGGGACACTTGGAATTCTTCAGCCCATCAGGCGCATGCTGAGGAAGCATTGCAATACTTGAAGGAGCTAATCTACAGACACAGACTGCAGAGGGGTGTCTGTGCCCCCCATTGGTCGCTCTTGACCGAAGAAGGTAAAGCGCGCCGTTCCCTTCAACTCCGCGTGATGCGGCGTACCTTTCCTGAGAACGATATGTTAAGGAGGGCCACACAATCGGACAAAGAAGGAGGGTCACACAAGCGCCAGAAGCGGGGGCGTTAGCGGGCGGTCGCTGAGCCGCAGAGCTGCTGGTGGCAATGACTCGACTGCTCGACACTTGCATGAGGCAAAAAATATTATTGGGGCCAATAATATTCTCTGTATCAGCTTGGGTGAAGTCGAGCTGCTGGCGACAACGGCTCAACTGCTCGACACTTTTCGGTAAAAAAAAATATTATTGGGGCCAATAATATTTGAAGCCAAGCGACTTGGCTGAGCTGCTGGCAAGGGCCGAGCTCATGGAGACAGCCGCCGCGAGCAGCTTCGCCGCCGCAGACCGGGTGCTTGGAGCCACTTCCGGAAATGGAAATCCAGAAATAGAAAGCCAGACTTTCTTCCTTTGCCATGCCCCATAGCCGCTTCTTCGTCGCGGGCAGCTTGGCCGCCGCAGACCGGGTGCTTGGAGCCAGCCCCGGAAAATGGAAATCCACGCTCCGTCGCCCCATAGCCGCTCCGTCGCCCCATAGCCGCTCCGTCGCCCCATAGCCGCTCCGTCGCCCCATAGCCGCTC
>RGDM01000167.1 GCA_009918675.1 bacterium | reverse complement strand
GAAGAATTGCGATTACATGTGGAATTAACACTTGAAATTGTGAGAAAACTAACAGAACTTGGTGTTCCTCCGGAAATCATTGGAGTATATTTTAAAACGAAAGAAGAACTTGAGGAAATACTTGAATATATTCCAAAAAATAAAGCTGAAATTGAACGCGCGATTTCCCAAGCCGACTCATTGGCTGGTTATACAACCACAAATGCGAATATCATCGCAAATATCAAAAGAAAGGAAACGGTCGCCGCACAAGCGGTTACAACGTTAATGGACAGACTGCGAGCGTTAATCAATGATCCAAAAATTAATCCTTCCTCTAGAAAAAATCAAGCGATTCGGGACGCAAGTTACAATGGCCACACAGAGATTGTTCGGCTTTTGTTAGCAGACCCACGAGTGGACCCATCCGCAGAAAACAACCATGCGATTCGGTTCTCAAGCAAACATGGACATACAGAGGTTGTTCAGCTGCTTCTTCAAGACCCACGAGTGGATCCATCCGTTTCGGAAAATATCACAATTCGCTTGGCAAGTAAAAACGGTCACACAGAGGTTGTGCGGCTCTTGTTAGCAGACCCACGTGTGGACCCATCCTCTTTCTACAATCAAGCAATTCGGGACGCAAGCGAAAACGGTCACACAGAGGTTGTGCGGCTCCTGTTAGCCGACCCACGTGTGGACCCCTCTGCTAACAACAATCAAGCAATTCGGTACACAAGCGAAAATGGCCACACAGAGGCTGTACGTTTGTTGTTGGCAGACCCAAGGGTGAACCCCGCCGCAGACGACAACGCCGCAATTCGGGACGCAAGCACCAATGGCCACACAGAGGCTGTACGTTTGTTGTTGGCAGACCCAAGGGTGAACCCATCCGATGTAAAAAATCTAGCAATTCGGTGGGCAAGCCTAAATGGACATACAAATGTTGTTAGGCTTTTATTACAGCACCCGCGCGTATCACCACCGCCCCAATTAATTGAATCCGTACGTCTAAGAGGGTTACACGAAATTGTAGAACTCTTAGAATCCGCTCTTTTAGCAAGACAACAACCCGCTCCTGCTGCTGGCGGGGGACGGCGCAGGCGCAGACAAACGCGTAGGCGCAAACAAACACAAAAGAAATGTTAAAATTAAATTCAAATTCAAATAACAACCCAGTAACAGAGGCTAGTATGGAACTTGATATTAGTTCATTGTGGACATGGACAATTCCCTTGTGGGGGATGTTTTTGCTTGTGCTGTTTCTAACAGGAATTTTGTCGGCACCGGTTGTATTACAAGGTATCGCTCCATCTACCGCTGGACTGGCTCCAACGGTGGCTGCTGCTCCCGCTGCTGCTCCTACTGCTCCTGCTGCGGCTCGTGCTCCTGCGGCAGGAGGGCGACGTCGCTCATTTGAATGAGAGAGCGAAAGCAAACAAACGGTGGTCGCGCGATTTAACATTCCTAACACATGTTCAACCCGGCCACGTTCAAACGGTTGATGTCATTTGGCTCACAGCTGATAAAGTCTGGGTGACCGCGTGGAAACGTGTTTTACGACTGCGACACACGGTGGCAAACACTGTGAGTTGCGTGCCGGGTTCAACAGGAGTCATACAAGTCTTCTGCGACCCCACAC
>RGDM01000166.1 GCA_009918675.1 bacterium | reverse complement strand
CGAAGTGAAGGTGGGAGTTTTCTTTCGTGCCGAGCATCACACACCCAGTTCTCCCTCTCAGAGAGGCCTCATTTCGGAAGCGCGCTACACGGCGATGGTCGGTACACAGGAGGAATTCAAGGAACAGATGCGGGCTGCGTGGCAGGTGGAAAATGCTTTGTCGGCCGAGCGCATTATCTGGCTTTCGGATGGTGCTCCAGAAAACTGGTTACTGGCGAGTTCGCTGTGCCCCCAAGCCGTTCAAATTTTGGATTGGTGTCATGCAGTTGAGGCTGGCATGCGGTGCGCTCGCTTGCTTTTCGGAGACAGTGACACATGCCTTCCTTTATGGAAACAGCGAATTGAAAATGCGCTGGCAACCGACAATGTGGAGTCCTTGATTTCGGAATTGCGTGAATGTCGGCAGCTGACTGAAGTGCTCAAAGAGCAGGATTCGCTGGATGATTTATTGCGCTATTATGAGACGAACAAGCATCGAATGACATACGGGACATTTCGGCAGAACGGCTGGCTCATCGGCAGCGGAGCTGTCGAAAGTGCACATCGACACGTCATACAAACACGCATGAAAAAAGCGGGCCAGCACTGGAGCGAACGAGGTGCGCGCCAAATGGCCAAACTCCGCGCAGCCTACCGTACGGCCGGGCCGAAGCGATTTCATACTGCTATCAAATGGGCCTACAAAACCAGCGTCCGTGCAAAGCCCCACATTCCCGAACCTCACAAACCGGATCTTCGAAAACTCAAATTACGCGCTGCGTAACAGCTACAACCGATCGTGCACCCCCGGTCACGTTGGGTTTCATTTTTCATTCCTTGTGTGGGTTGAGTGGGTGCACGACGACTTGTAGACAACCGAAGTAAAATCAAGGGGTTGTAGAATTTTCTTTGGGGTGACTTTTTTTCGTGATCTGAAGCCCGGATGACCGAAAAAAAGAGCCGGAAAGACTCCATTGAAACGCTGATGCGACTGGCAGAGGAGGGCATTGAACAGAGCAGCCGAATGACTTCGTGGGAGCGTGGCCTGGAAGAAGAAGCCCGCCAGCGAGGACAAAGTGAAATGGACAAGCGTTTGGAGGAGCTTGTGCCTGAAGATGGAAAACCCAAAGCATGTCCGAAATGCGGGAAGAAAAGTCGAGTGCGACGTCACGCGGTGAAGCGGACGTTTCAGTCACTGTGGGGCACACACACAATTCATCGGGATTACCATTATTGCGAGAAGTGTGCAGAGGGCTTCTTCCCTCGTGATGAATTTCTCGGGCTTCCCAAAGAAGGGCCGTTGACTGAGGAATTGGAAGCTCGCGTCGCAGACTTTGCAGTGAATGAAGTTTATGAGTCGGCGGCGGAGAGATGGAAAATTCACTACCGACTTTTGCCGTTCAGCGACAACCAATTCAGACAGGTGACACGCCGTCTTGGGGAACAAGTCGAGGAATGTCATCCGGTGTTAATGGAAACAGCGGTGAAGCCACCGACGATGAAGCGCTCGAATCTTTTGTATGTGATGGCGGACGGGGGAATGGTGCCGATGGTGCGAGGCCAGTGGCGCGAAGTGAAGGTGGGAGTTTTCTTTCGTGCCGAGCATCACACACCCAGTTCTCCCTCTCAGAGAGGCCTCATTTCGGAAGCGCGCTACACGGCGATGGT
>RGDM01000165.1 GCA_009918675.1 bacterium | reverse complement strand
TCTCTCTTGCAGAGTCATCTATGCCGGCCAAAACCACTTGGCTCTCTGGAGTCACGTTAATTTCGTGACCATCCTTGGAATGACATTTTACAAAGGACTTCTTCCCGGTCGAAACAGCCGTGCCTGCTGGAAGCTGTTGACCAACCTCAAGTGGACGCCAGATCGAGGAGAGCGGGAAGCGGTAACGCACGTCACCCGCTTTTTCAGTCACCGAAACAACGTATTCCTGCCCTTCTGGAATCGGCGCATTTTGAAGATAAATGACGATTGATGCACAAAGCGATAGAAGCCAAAGATTTATTCCAAGGAACAATCGCAAGCTCATATGATCTGCCAATCTTTCCGAGGAACAATGTCTTCAAAATACTTCCTTTCCGGCTCCGTATTGGCATTTGTCTCTAAGCGCTCCTTCTTTTCAGGCACGAGAGCCAATTCTGAGCTCGCCGTTTTTGCCTCAGCCGAAAGTGCATTTTTTTGAAGGTTGTGCTCAATGAGGACAAGGGTAATGTCGTCAGTCAATGGATGATCTTCAAAGTGTTCTTCGATCAGAGAGAAAACATTCTTCGACAAAATCTCGAGGGAATGTTTGTTCCAGGCTGCCAGCTTCTCGTTAAAAAGCCTTTTTTTAATCATTTTCTTGTCAGAGTTTGTACATTCAAACAGACCATCGGTATACAGCAGAAATCGCTGCTCCGGTTGAAGGTCAAGTGTCTTGATGGTTGTCTCTAGGTTGACTGTTGAGCCGAGCACGCTCCCACTGCAGCCGATAACATTGGATGTATTTTCGATCAGCATGAAGGGCATGCAGTGGCCAGCGCTTAAGGCATGAACCTTTTGCTCTTCAAGGTCGAAAAGAAGAATAAAAACGGTCATTGTCGATTGACCATGGCCGGCACTAAAAAGAACAGCATTGAGCTCTTTTGCGACCTGCAATGGCGAGGTGTCGACTTGCTTTCCCTCTCTCATTTGAATTTCAAGAGTTGAAAAGTACGAATATGCGAGCGAGACGATGATTGCTGCGTGAGCGCCGTGCCCAGTGGCATCGGCCAATACGATCATCTCTTTCTTCTCGCCGAAAGAGAACCTACCCCACCAATCGCCGGCACATTCCGTGGCGGGCTTAAAAAAGGCCTGGGTTGTAATTCCGGCCCTTTGCGTTTGGGTCTCGGGAATCAACATCTTTTGAATGTTTTCTGCCATTTTGAGTTCTGTGTGTTGCCGAACGGCAATCTCACGGACATGCAGAAGAACCTGAATGTCACTCGCCATTCGGTTGATCGATCGCGACAAGAAGCCCACTTCGTCGTTTGCAGATTCTGCGAGCTGAATGTTGAGATTTCCAGAAGCAATCTGAAGGGTCGACTTCACCAATTCCATAATGCGCTGGGTCAGTCCCGCTGCTGCAGCGTATGAAACTGCGAGTGCAATGAGAAAGAGAATCCACCCCCAGAGCATGGTTTTTCTCACCTGTTGATTGGTTTCAAGCGCATCCTGTTTATTCAGCTTTTGCGTGACAACTATGAGTCCCAATTCCACAATGTGAGTTGCGCTGACCATGGTACGCAATGGATGCGAATTGTCTTTGTTGTTGGTTTCGTGGCATTGCTGTCTACGTGTGTGCATTGTCTTGTGATTGAATGAATTCATAT
>RGDM01000164.1 GCA_009918675.1 bacterium | reverse complement strand
TATTGCACTGACAAGTTTGACACGTCTTGTGGGCGATGTCCCCGGGAAACTTGCTTTTCCCGCCCGCTCCCTTGCCCAGATGCCCAAGGATACCGAGCGGGCTTTGCCTTTGATGGTCGCGCGCAATCCCGAATTGAAGGCCAATCAGAAGCAGGTCGAAGCCGCATTTTATGACCAGGCGGTGGCGTTAACCCGGTTTGCGCCGCGGCTTGATTTGGAAGTTGGGCAATATGACAGCAAAAATCCGAGCGGCGTTTTCGGGAAAACGCAGGACCGCCGGACCATGCTGACCATGAGTGTCAATCTTGCGAATGGTGGATCCGATTATGCCTATGCACGCGCGCAATCGGCCAAGCGCGAGCAGGTTGAATTTCAATATCAAAGCGTGTATGAAAAAGCTGTTGAGCGTTTGCGCGTGTATTATTTGACATTACAGGGTGTGGACAAACAGATCCTGATTGCAAAAAAAGAATATCAAACTTACAAAACCGTTTCTGACGATTATGATCGCCAGCTTTCGGTCGCGCCAAAGTCGATTACTGATTTGCTCGATGTCAATAATAAGCTTTACCAAGCTAAAATTAATTTCCTAGATTCACGCACGAAGTGCAACAGAGTTCATTGATTGGGTAAAAACCTCGTGAGGCGTTTTGAATCCCAATCTTTTTCTTGGTCTATTATTGAGCAGGCATTCAATCCTTGCAAGCTCTTGAGCGCTGAGCGTTGAAAGCGGACGGGATTTTGGAACGTATTGGCGGATAAGTCCGTTGAGATTTTCATTTGATCCCCGCTGCCAACTAGAATACGGATCGGCAAAATAGGAGACTGACCCGAGAGCTTTATCGATCGTGGCATGGTCTGCAAACTCTTTTCCGTTGTCATAGGTCAGGGTTCTGACGGTATTTTTAATCGGCTTCAGGCGATTAATGATAGCGTTTGATACCTGATATGCGGTCTTGTTTTTGACCTTCGCCAGAACAGCATAACCGCTTTTGCGTTCTACCAAGGATACAATGGCTTGCTTGTGGCTTTTGCCAATCAGTGTATCGCCTTCCCAATGCCCTATCTGGCGACGCTCTTCAATATGGGCAGGACGCTCGGAAATGGCTCTCCGACCAATGATTTGCCCTCGTCTCTCTCTGCCGCCAGCATATCGTTTTCGCCGCTTTTTCTGACAGCGAAGGTGGCTGTAAAGCGTGCCGCCGAAAGATTTATCCGCATAGATATGGCGGAATAACGCTTGACCAAGAGCCAGTCAGACGGATGAATTTGACGGGCATTGCGGCTGCAAATGGATCGCTGCTCTGCTAAAAAGCATGCTTGTTTGGGACGGTAGCCCCGCAGACCCGAATTGCGGGCGATCTCACGACTGATGGTGGTCTTGTGCCGCCCGAGATTTAAGGCAATCTCGGATTGGTTTAATCCCTCTTTTAACAATGCAGAAATCTGGTATCGTTCTTCTCGGCTGAGGTGGTGATAGGTCATTGTGCTTCTTCGACTGCCAAGTGAAGGGAACCGATAGCTTATCGCAATCTCAGCCACCTCAATAGGTTACAGGAAGTTGCACTTCGAATGTGAATCTAGGATTCAAAATTGCAATCATCTCAGCTCAAACATTCATAAAAATGAGAGCGCCGTAAAAGGTCAAT
>RGDM01000163.1 GCA_009918675.1 bacterium | reverse complement strand
AATCATTTGCGCAATCTCTCCTTAAAGTCATCGGTGATTCCGACACTCTCTTCCATGCGGCGGTTGTTCATTTTGTCCGTCAAAACGAACGCAGGATGGTTGCTGCTGGAGTGAATGTTGCGCCAGCACTGCAGGCGGCTGTCTGCGAAGCGGGCAAAGGCACAGCACTCTTGCCAACGCCCTTGGTGCAGAGGAGATCATCATGAAAGCGGCCGAGCAAATTGAAGCCCTCTGTGCAAAGGCTAAAGGACTCGATTTTCTGCAGCGACAAGAGTTTGTTCTTTGGCCTGTTCTAAAAATTCTAGTTGAGGCGATGGAAAGAGGCGGTCAGGATTTTGAGGATGCTCTGAATCGCTTCGCAGAATATCTTTATGGGCCGAAAATCATTCCTCTGATAACCCGCATTCCCAAAGAGGTTAACATCACGCTTTCCTCTGATGTAGAGCAAAACATTGAAGTGGAGAGGAAATGGCAAGAAGACGTTGAAGTTCTAAGCGAAGCGGGCCAAGCAGAGCCGAAAATTGCGAAAATCATGTTTTACTCTCTCATGCGACATCCAATTCTGTGCAGAAACACGCTTTACCAAACTGCGAAAACCTGCCAAGACTCCGCTCTTACTGCGCGTATATATTTAAATTCAGAAAACCCATCTCTACGTGTTTGTGCACAGGCGTTGCTCATTCAGATCAACGCAACACGCGATGAGCATGAACCTCTTGATGCTGTGAAAGCTGACGATATTGAGAAGGCCTTGCCGAGCATCGAAGACACACTTACACGCCGACGTATTGTTGCGTTGGCTTCACAGGAATGCCCGGTACTTCCAGATGTCATCACACTCTCCGACGAAGATGCGTATATTGTTCAGCGAGCGGTGAAACGCCTACTTGCGGCGGGCGCACGCGGAGATGAACTGCTGATGGCGGTGTTGCGCGGCGATGACCCCTACGCGGCTGAGGTAATTTTCAAAACCCTCACATCCGAACCCGAAAAGGTGGCTGATTTTCTCAAACGCCGACCGGAACTTTCAGAACGTCTGTGCAGGCATCTTCTCTCTGGACATATTTCGGTCCGCATGAGTGCGATCCATTGCCTTCAGAGTTTGCACGAGGGCGTCTTGTCACCATTTACTGACGTCAAACAAACTCTCATGCGTATGGGCGGGCCCAGCGACCATTTCCAGCGGCAGTGTGCACGGGAAATAATCGGAAAACACTGGGGAAATGAAAAACAGCCAGCCGGCTGACTTGAATTTTGGTTCTACTCTGCCGAACAACCCGTGTTGCTGAAAAGGGGCCAAGATGTACGCACTGCAGGAATTCGCAACCGACGCGGAACGCTTGAAGAAGAAATTGCCCGACTTCAGCGCCTTCAGCACGGGCCATATGTGTGAATGCGCTATTCCCAGTATGCGCAAATGGATGGTTCGATGTGTAGGCAAAGACCGTGCGGAGCCGTTCTTCATATACTTGTACGTTGAGGCACTCCTGCAAACGGGCATCTACACATACGACCATGCCAATCACACAACCTATGTGGATATGGTTGGCCTCCCTTTGCACGTGTGCTTTCACGGCTGGCACGGCAGCAATCCGCAGGCTGTGCTGAGTGCAATCAAGCAATGGAACGAAACTCACACACTGCTGCTTC
>RGDM01000162.1 GCA_009918675.1 bacterium | reverse complement strand
CAGCCAGGCCTCAAGAATCATCACCATTGCAAAGGTGTCGAGCTCGCAGTAGCGCAGCAAGGCCTGCTCGATTTGTGCGCGATGTTCCGGTGAGAGATCTTCAAACTGAAGCCGAGCATAGGCCATCGCAGCGGCACCACCCTCCGCCACCTCAACTTCGTTGTCATCCTCAGCAGGTGCAACTTCATCGGCCTCTGCGGTGCCCAGCATCTCCGTTGAAAGGGTCTTGAGCCGCTCATAGGGATCACGGAGTTCACCTGTTGGAAGGTGTTCAATCCAGGCAAATCCATGCTTGAAGTTCAGCGATGGAATCCGCGTGCCATAAACTGGCTGACCGTATTTGTGTCTCAGCGCAGTCGAGCAAGCCATTACGGCCGGTAGCACTTTCTTGATCGACGTTCTGCCCTTGGTCAATGGATGGAAGAACACCCGCCTCGCCAGAGTGTTGAGGTCCTCCATCGCGCGGTGACCTATGTGGGTAACTTCTCCTCGTTTGTCCGTGACCACCGACCGAATAAAATCGAGCAGTTCGTCTCTATCGGGCACGCCATCGGTCTTGATCAGTTGCTCCTCAATGTGCAGAAGGATCGAGTTTTCATGAGCTGCCCAACGAAAGATGGTGCCATTGTCATCACTCAGTGCCTTGCGAAGGGCTCGCACGAACTCGAAGTTTGGAAACTCACCAGGTCGGGCAAAGAGTGCCTGCGTCTTATGCTCAATACGACCATCAGCGTGCATGATGTGGTGAGAAAACTGAAATGCCACCGACTCATAGGGCCGCATGCCTTTGAAGAAGGGCAACGCCAACCATTGCCGTTCTATTTGCCCTTAGCAGAATTCAAACGGAAAAAGCCTCTGAAATTCACCCTTGAGAATTTGGAGCGAACGTATCATTCTTCCAAAGGTGAGGAGAACCCCGAAATGCCCATAACCAGCGATCCCTATTGGCAGGCCATTGTTGAGCGGCCAAACGGTGAGGCAGAATTGTTTACCCAAGAAGGTTTTACTCAAATGGACCAGCTGATCGAGGAATTGACGACCGAGTTTTTCCGTCGATGGGATTTGGGTAAGCGCCCGTCGGGTAAAACTAAAAAACAGAAGGAAAAGTAATAAGCTTGACTATGAACAGGGATTTAAAAGAATTTGATGTGTTTGAGGTGCCCTTGGAGGGCACCAATCTGATTGAAGCCAGCGCGGGCACGGGCAAAACCCATTCAGTGGCCATGCTTGCCTTGCGGCTGATCCTCGAACAGCGGATGTCGATCGATCAGATTTTGATGGTGACCTTCACCATCGATGCAGCCGCTGAAATGAAGGTCCGTTTGCGGGCTTTTCTGCGTGATGCAGAACGCCGTTTGCGCTACCAGGCAAATGACGTGGATGCAGGGGTGAAAAGGGTAGTGGATGAGGCGTTGGGCCATGCCCAAGACGATGCTGGTGTTCCTTTGAGGCTCGTGGAGGATGCGCAACTGGATTTTGATAAGGCCAGTGTCTACACCATCCATGGCTTTTGCGCCCGAATGTTGGCCGAATACGCTTTTGAATCGAAGCAGGTGTTTCGGGCCGCAACCGTGGAACCTGATGCGTGGAATATGTTGATTGACGACGCTTTCTATGCGGCCTGGCGCGAGCAAATAACGACCTTGCCGGGCGACATATTGAAATTGATGTTTGATGAGGGTTTCACCATGAAGCGGGTTCGCGATCTGG
>RGDM01000161.1 GCA_009918675.1 bacterium | reverse complement strand
AAAACATTAGAAGCCGATGTAAAACAAAAAGAAGAGTTACATAATAAAGAATTACAAAAATATAAATCTATAATTACTAATTTAGAAGATCAAATTAAACAGTTAATGAGTAATCAAGATCAATTAATTCAAAAAAAATTAGAACCTCTAATTAAAGATTATGAAGCTAAAAAACAAGAGTATGATATAGAATTATCAAAACTTAAACAAAACCAATGGACAATTAGCACTGCTTTAGAAGATCGTGATAAAGCAATAGCTAATTTACAAAACTTAGAAGCCGAATTAAAAGAAAAAAAAACTACTCTACAAAGTAATTTATCTCTTATTGAAACAAATAGTCAAATTATACAAGAATATACTACAGAGGTTAAAAAGTTAACAGATTATTTAAAAATAGACACAACAATACAATTAAAAGATTTAGTAAAGAATATAATTGATAAATTAACAAAGTATGAAGAACAAGAAAATAAATTATCTAAATTATCTATTAATAATAGATCATTACAAGATCAATTACAAGCCGCACAACAAGAGTTTAGTACAAAAGTTAGTTCATTACAAAAAGAAAAAGAATTATTACTACAAGAACTTAAAGCACTTAAAACTTCTCTGCCTGCTAAAGATCAAAAAATAAAAGAATTAGAAGAATTACAAATAGCATTGTTAGCAGGAAATAAAACTTTAGAATCGCAATTATTAGAAAAAGATAATGAAATAAAGAAATTAACAGAAATTAAGAAGAATCAAAATATAACAATACAACAATTATCATCTAAACTTCAAAATAATAGCACTATATCTGAGAGTGAAAAATTAATATTAAAGGATGAAATTCAACGTTTAACTACTGTTAATCAAACAATTGAATCAAGAAATCAAGATTTGAGTAGTCAAATACTAGAACTAACAAAACAATTAGAACAAGAAACTAAAGATTTACTAAGACAAGCAAGCGATGCAAATATTACGAATGAAACAAATATTAATAAACTACAAGAGTTAATCAAAACAAAGTCAGCAATTATTATACAATTAACTTTTAAAAATGGTAAATTAAATAAATTAATAGATCAATTACAAAAAGAAAATAAAGAAATTAAAGAAGAATTAAAATCTAATACAAGATTATTACAAGAATCTAAAGATATGAATCAGAAATTACTTAAAAACAATCAAGACTTAAAACAAGATTTAGAATTAAATAAAGCTCAATTAGAAATGATAAAGGCAACAATTGAAACTGAAAAATCTAAAATGCAAGATTTTATAGCACAAAATAATGCATCTGATAAAGTAGTTATATCAGAATTAAAAAAACAAATTCAGGCATTAACAACTGCGCAGATACAATTATTAGAAATTAATACAAAACAACAATCAGAATTAGAAAGTCAAACAATCGAATGTTTAGATAAATTAAAAAATATTAAAAAACAATTAGATGATAAAACATTAGAATTAGAAGAATTAAAAAAACAAACGAATTTACAAGAATTTAAGAAAACTGATTCTTTATTAAATGAAATTAAAGAGTTAAAAAAGATACAACAAGCATTAGAAAAACAAATAGAAGATTTAAAAAGACAAAAATCAGAAGAATTAGCACGACAAGAAATAAATCTTAAACAACAAATTAACAAAATTCAAAAGGAATTAGATGATAAATCATCAGAATTAGATAAGTTCAAAAAGCAAACCCAAACT